>NZ_JBFUKU010000322.1:0-5752 GCF_056400685.1 Pseudomonas sp. P5_A12
GTGCGCAGCCCGCAGAGCAACGGCATGGCCGAGAGCTTCGTGAAGACGATCAAGCGGGATTATGTGGCGCACATGCCCAAGCCGGATCGAGAAACGGCGCTGCGTAACCTGGCAATTGCCTTTGAGCATTACAACGAGCAGCATCCGCACAGCGCTTTGAACTATCGCTCACCGAGAGAATTCAGGCGCTTGGCAGTGGCATCCATTTAACGGGGAGTTGGTGTCCGGTTTTGTAGGGGCAAGTCCAGCAGGACAGTCGCGAACTGCAACAACTCCAACTCTCAACCTGCTTTCCTGTGTTCAGGGGTCACATTGAGAGTGACGGTAAAAGACCCCGGCAACACCTATAAAGTCTGGGACCCAAGCCCTACATCCATTAAAAGCGGCGGTGTTTCCGCTTCATTTCTACGGGCAGATGCGAATTTCGGAAGATTGGCATGGGGTTATGGCAACGGTTATATCCTGTACCCCATATTCGAGGCACCGACTGACAAAACAGATCTGGACTATCTGTGTTCTTACCCCATGGATGGATGGACATGGCACCGAAGTGAAACCTCCGTCTGCGTTCCCCATCGTGACTATCCTGTTCAGAGTCAACTTTGCCAAGGTGCAGGCGTGACCACGGCAGAACAATGGCTGGCGGTGTGGAATACACCAGGCGGCAATCCAAATCTGCGCCAATGCGGTTTCGACATTACCGATGATCGCAACTATCTGGCAGGACCGGCATTTTACCAATCCCTTCGTGCAAAAACCCTTTTGGGTACTACAGGGTTCAACGGGCATAACGAAGTCATTATCAAGACCTGGACACCCGGTCGCCCCAATACGCTTCCGATCATGGCGTTCTTTTACGTTTACGGCGGTACAGACCCGAAACCACTCGCCGACGCGCAATACAACCAACGGGATTTCTACAACTCGACCAACCCCAAAATTGTGGTCCCCATTATCCGCCTGACCCCCGCGAATAGCCCCACGGGGACCGCCACCTTTCAATATGCCGTAGCGGATCAGGCAGTGACTCAATGAACGACCCAGTGCATTTATCACTGGCACGCTTGGCGAAAGAATTCGAAACTCTCCTGCCCGCCTGAAACGTCAATACAGGTGATAACAAAGGGAGTGTTCAATGCGCACCATCGGCCTCATTGGCGGCATGAGCTGGGAGTCCAGCGCCGAGTACTATCGCCTCATCAACCAGCAGGTTCGCGACCGACTCGGGCCGTTGCGTTCGGCGCAGTTGCTCATGTTCAGCGTCGACTTCGGGCCTGTCGAACAGGCCCAGCATGCCGGCCGCTGGGACGATGCGGYGGCGATTCTGGTGGATGCGGCCCGGCGGCTTGAAGCTGGCGGCGCCGAGTGTGTGGTGCTGTGTACCAACACCATGCACAAGGTGGCCGGGCAGATTCAGGCCGCAATCACGACTCCGTTCCTGCATATCGCCGACCCGACCGGTCAGGCAGCCGTGGATACCAATGCGTTGAAGGTCGGTTTGCTCGGAACCGCGTTCACCATGGAACAGGACTTTCTCAAGGATCGTCTGAGCGCGATGGGTTTGACCGTGCTGGTGCCTGAAGCCGAGGAACGCCAGGCGGTGCACCGGATCATCTACGACGAGTTGTGTGTCGGGGTGATCAGCGAGGCATCACGCAAGGTCTATCAGCAGGTGATCGAGTCGCTGACCCAGCGAGGCGCCCAGGCGATCATCCTCGGCTGCACGGAAATCGGCCTGCTGATCAAACCCGAGCACAGCGCCCTGCCCTTGCTCGACACCACCGAACTGCATGCGCAGGCAGCGGTGGCGTTCGCATTGGGCGACTGAGTCACAGCATGCCGAGAACCCATGCAGGAGTGAGACCGGCTTGCCGGCGATGGCGGACTAACAGTCAAAATCGATGTCGACTGATACACCGCTATCGCCGGCAAGCCGGTCTCACTCCTTCAGTTTGTCCGCTTTCAGCCTTCGAACCAATCCCGGCGTTCATTGAAGGTGTTATGGATCAACTCGACGATCATCTGCACATTGGCCTGCCCTTGGGACTCGGCATTCACCGCCATCCATACCTGGCGCTGCATCGGCTGGTCGAACAGGCCGGGCAATGCAATCAGCCCGCGGTCGAACTGGCTCATGTAACGAGGTAACAACCCTATGCAGGCGCTGCAACGGATCATCTCCAACATCAGCGCATACGAATGCAATTGCACCACGCCGGCCAAACGTTGATCCACCACGTTATTCCACGACCGAAAACTCTCGACCTGGCGGTCATGCTGCCATTGCACCAGCATGAAGTCGGACAGGTCGTCGAGATTGTCCGGCCGTGCGGCGACCCGCGAGTAGCGCTTGGCAATGTGCGGCAGGTACTCCAGACGAGCCAGACGCTGCGGTTCGCTCACCGCAAAACTCGGGCCCGGCAGCGACGAATCAGTGCCGGCCAGCCACAGCACCACATCGGCGCTGATCGCTTGCAGGCTCAGTTCACTGTCGAGAGTAATGATTTCCAGCCGCACGCTGGYATTGCGGCGCAACAACGCGATCAGGTCACGGCCGAGAATGTCGTGCAGGATCGACTCGGCCACCGCCAGGCGAATCAGCGGCTGCTCAATCACTGGCGCATCGCGCTCATGGGCCAAAGCGATCAGTTGCGCCTGAAGCGCCAACCCTTCACGACTCAGGGCCAGGCCATTGTCCTGATGATTGAACAGCGAACATTGCAATTGCGCCTCAAGCTGCGCCAGGTGTTTGCGTAACTGCGTGGATTTGATATTGAGGCTGCGAGCGGCTTGCATGAAGCTCCCGCAACGGGCGCTCACCCGAAAGGACTGCGCCAGCACCGGATCGATACCGGCAGYGCAAGTGGATTGCGTGAGTGACATCAATGACTCCTTGTCGATCTATCCTTGAAAACCTCATCCTGCGCAGCGTTTATGAACCTGATGTGACACCCGGCACGGATAATCGATTCAGCCGCCAGGGGGTTGCCGAAAACTCACCGCCAGGCGATTCCAGCTGTTGATGGTGGTCACGGCAATCGTCAAATCAACCAACTCCGTTTCGCTGAATTGCTCGCGAGCCCCTGCGTAAACGTCATCCGGCACGTGGCTTTCGCAGAGCAGCGTCACCGCTTCTGTCCAGGCCAGCGCAGCGCGCTCGCGCGGGTTGAAAAAGCCGCTGTCGCGCCACACGACGATCGAGTACAGGCGCCGGTCGGTCTCACCGAGGCGCCGTGCGTCCACCGAATGCATATCGGTGCAAAAGGCGCAGCCGTTGAGCTGCGAGGCGCGGATCTTGATCAGGTGCAGCAACGCGGGTTCGATACTGAGGTTGCTGGTCAAGGCTTCCATGGCAATCATCGCTTTCATCGCTTTGGGCGAAGCGCTGTAGTAATCCAGGCGGGAACTCATGGCGCGACCTCAGGGATCGGTTAGTGACCTCCACGTTAGGCGGTGATGCACGCACGTTACAGGGCCAATTCAACGAAAAAGCCTGGGACCATTCGGCAACAGACCAATCCGGGGTATTTGGCCCGCGCAACTTCTGTACAGCTACTCTTGCGGGTAATCTGGCACGACGCACATGCGCCTAAACCGCTGCAGGAGCCTCGCCGGTATGGAACTTCATGTTGTCATCAACGGCCGCAAGGACCTGGCAGGCCAGTTGTACAACCAACTGCGCAGCGCCATCGAATCCGGACGCCTGGCCGCCGGGACACAGTTGCCACCCAGCCGCTTGCTGGCCGAACAGCTGGGGATTTCGCGCAAGACCATTTCCGACACGTACTCGCAACTGACCTACGAAAACTTCCTCACCGGTGTGATCGGCAAAGGCACCTACGTGAATGCCCGGCCATCAAAAATCACCCGTAAACAAAGCCATTCCGAGCTGGCGAGTTTTGAGGTCATCGAATCCTGGCGCAATCTGCCGGTGTTCCTGCGTCATCCGACACTGGAAGGGTCGTTGCGCTATGACTTCATTGGCGGCGCCGTCAGCAAGGGCCAATTCCCGCAGGATGACTGGCGTCGCTGCACGTCCCACGCCTTGCGCCAGATGAACGGCTCCAAAGGCCTCTACAGCCTGCCCGAAGGCCTGCCGGCGCTGCGCAATGCCATCGCCCGGCACATCGCGTTTTCGCGCGGGGTCAATTGCCAGGACGAAGACGTGGTGGTGTGCAATGGCGCGCAGCAGGCGCTGGACCTGATTTCCCGGGTGATGACCCGCCCCGGTAGCATTGTCGCTATGGAAGACCCCGGCTACCCGCCGGCGCGCCTGTTGTTTGGCTCCCACGGCGCCACGGTGATCGGTGTACCGGTGGGTGCCGAAGGCATTCAGGTGGACCAAATCCCCCTCGGCACGCGGCTGATTTACGTCACACCGTCCCATCAGTTCCCGCTCGGCCTGCCGATGAGCCAGGAACGCCGGGTGGCGCTACTGGAACGCGCTTATGAATTGGGCGCGATCATCATCGAAGACGATTACGACAGCGAATTTCGCTACGAGGGCCGCCCTGCCGATTCGCTACAAAGCATGGATGAGCGCGGGATCGTCGCTTACGTCGGGACGTTCTCGAAAACCTTGCTGCCGGAGTTGCGCCTGGGCTACGCAATTTTGCCCCCGGCGATTCTCGAAGCGGTGATTCGTGCCAAGCAACTCACCGACCTGCACACCTCCACACTGCCGCAGTGGGCGCTGGCTAAATTCATTGCCGAAGGCTGCCTGCTCAAGCACATCCGCCGCTGCCATACGATCTATGCCGGGCGTCGCGAGCGGATTCTGGCACGCATGTCGGGCGACCTGTCGCCATGGTTCGAGCCGGTGCCCACCACGGCCGGGTTCCACGTGGTGGTGATGTGCAAAGTGCCTCTTGATCTCCCATTGGTGATCGAATTGGCGAAAAAGGTCGAAGTCGGGCTCTATTCCATCGAGCCCTTTTACTTTCAGCAAACACCGCAGGCTGGGCTGTTGCTGGGTTTTGGCGCCATTGACACCCTGGACATCGACACCGCTCTGGACCGTTTGCGCGACATTCTGCAGCAGGTAGCCTGACGGATTGGTCTGCGGCTTTACCGGGCGTTTGGCTATTGGCGGTCCGGGGAAGCAGGCCTATCCTGCCTAAGCGTTATCCCTCAATGAGCAGGATTCGTCCGGCCTGATTCAGGAGTGAGAACAATGTCCAACGAAGTGATTAATACCGTACAGGTGCAGGCTGCCGCCGGCCGCTCGGATGAACTGGGTAAGCAACTGCAAAAGATTGTCGAAACCCTGCGCGAACTACCGGGCTGCGATTCCTATATGGTCGACCGCTGCCCCGAGGACACCAACCGCTGGACCGTCAGCGCCCACTGGCAATCGGAAGCGGCCATGCAGCAGCATTTCAATTGCCCTGAGGTCCAGGGTTTTATTGGCCTGATCGACAATCATTTGGCGAATGCTGTGGATTTCAACAGCTTCCCTATTCGCTGATACGCCCTGTAGTTACTGAACCCGCAAGACCACATCCGTCCTGTAGCAGCTGCCGAGCTGCGCGAGGCTGCGTCCGGCTGCCCCGCGGCGCGTCAGGACAACCRCGTTTTCAGGGTTTACGACGACTCCGTCGCCGAAYGCAGCCTCGCGTTGCTCGACAGCTGCTACAAATCCCCTCAACCAGCTCTGAATCACTACCCTCCCCGTAGCAGCTGACGAGCAACGCGAGGCTGCGTCTGGGATTTGCCTGACAAAACGCGATTGCCCGGTGAGGTTCAAGACGGT
>NZ_JBFUKU010000323.1:0-5711 GCF_056400685.1 Pseudomonas sp. P5_A12
TCACAGGGCGGGTGACGATGAGCCGTTTTTTAGAGCCCCGGTTGCCGGTGTGGCCGAAGCTGTCTTGATCCTCCACATAAATGAAGCCTTCGCGCTGAAGGATCACCACGTGATCAATTGAGTACTTTTTCGATTTATCGACCCGCTTGATGTTGTCCAAGTATTCGCCGTAAGGGAACGCGGACAAGTTCTTGAGCAATGAAAACGCATAGCGCTTTTCGATTTCCTTCGCAGTTGACAAAGCCTTTATAGAGTCACCGAAGCGGCCCGCCAGATTGATGCGTGAGCTGCCTCGCTCACTGATGATCTCTTCCAAAGAGGCGACAACGAGCTTGTCCAGCGCTTCCTTGATGATCCGTGGAACGCCGTTGGTGAGTTCGTAAAGTTGGATGAAGTCATCGTTGCCCAGGCCGCCTTGATAGAGAGGGTGTGATTCGATGTACGCCCTGGTATCCGCGCCATCCAAAGCGGTCAGCTCGACCGCCTCGCTTCTCCAGGCGGGCAGGTTCCGGCTTGTCAAAATCACCCGAAGACTCGGGCAAAAGGAAGTCAGAATTCCCGTCAGGCTGAGTAGATCGGTGTGAAGTTTTTCCTTGTCGTCACAGGTGTCGAAGGGAACGTCCCTTAGAAGCAAATAAGCATCGTCAATGAGCGACAAGGTGCTACAGAAAGACTCGAATGAGGCGCCCAGGAGCTCTTCGATCTGGCTGTAGAAAGAAGCTTTGTCGGTGTAATTACTGATGTTTACCGAATAAACCTTGTTACCCTTGTTTGATACCCGCGCGATCAGCGCGGAAATGAACTCGTCTTCTCCCATCCCCCAGTCAGCTGCCAACCACAAGCGCTTTTGGAGCTTCAGTAGCTGCTCCGCCTGGAATGACTGTGCGTGCCTGACGCTGTGAGCCTGAGGAGCAGCTGGGAGCGGGCTATGAATGCCATCTAGGCTGGCAGTCTTTTGCCCTTGCTCCAAGCGTTGAATGGCAGTGTTGCCTCGCAGGTCTGGGTACGCCTCGATGTTTTGGCTTGTAATTTGGTGAAACAGTCCATCAAGGAATCGGCCTAGGAACGAATGATCTGGGCCGAAGCCGATCGGCTCTACGATGTTTTTCCATGCCGCGTCTGCTTTGCGCGCAGTGACCTCTGCGTCCTTCACAAGTGCAAAAGTAGAGTGCTTGGTCGATTTGAGTTCTTCTCTCAGCCAGCCCAGCGTCTTGTCGAAGTTGGGGTCTTCAAACGTGCCACCGCAACCAACGAACACCAGGTTTTCAAAGACTGTCAGATGCTGTTGAAAGAAGTTGCGCGTACCGCTTTGTATCGTAGTTTGATAATCTTGGCTGCTCAGGATGCAGGTGTCGGGCTTCTTCCAGTGGCCATGCAGGTGAAGAATACCTTTGCGTTCGCCTTTGAACCACTCGATGACGTCACCTGGCTCGGTCATGTATACGGGAGACAGATTGGTGACAGTCTCGAGCAGCGAGTCATAGTTGAGAGTGCAGATTTTTACGCCTGCCTCCGACAAAGCTTTGACGGTACTGGCAAGCGCCTGATTATGAATTTTGACTTCACTGAACTCTTTTTCCAGCCACATGGTGTAATCGAAACCATCGCCGTCGGACAGGCTATCCGACAGGAAACCCGCCACATGCAGGATCTCGGTGGTAGTAGGCGCCCCGTTCAAAAGCGTGAGCCAGGTGTCAGCTTTGGCCTGTGGGATTTTCCCGATCTCGACAGCGTAGCGAAACCCGGATCGAATCAGCCCCGTCCAGGCAAGCTGGGAGTATTTCCCCTCGGTCAAACCCATGCTCATGCCTGTACCGACGACCAAGATAGTGTCCTTACTCGGCTTGATGCGTTGGCTTGCGTACTCCAAATCTAAAGCTGTGTTGCTCATGTCCATTGTAAAAGCTTCCATTGGAGATGCTGAGATGCTCATGTATCAGGGCGCTGCGCGCGCTGGTGGACTTCGAGCATGATGTAGTGAGGTTGGTACTAATCATTTTCAGCGCGCGCATCAGCGTCGTCAAAGATTCTTTCAGCCTGCGCTGCAACACTTAAGATCGTATGGGATTGATTAGAGGTCGAACGAAGCGCTGGAACTCACCGACGACTTCAAGCGTTTCCAGATCGATCACCATAAGGCCGATTTCGATCGTTTCCATCTGATTAGGAACGACTGCAAGCGGTCTTGGTGACTCACCAACGTCATCACAGGTTGCGTTGAGGTCTACGCAATAGAGATAGCGGTATGGCGCGAGGAGGTTTGGGATTGCTTGGAGTTGAAGGAGCTTTGCTTCGATGCTCATGGCATAGGAGACCTTGCTCGGAGATTGTTGAGATTAACCACGCCATCTATGTCGACTGAATCACTCACTAACCACGACGAATCGCCTAGAGCACGGCTCACGACATAACCACAACCATTAGGGACGTGATTATCGATCTCGTACCTGCGCCACTCGATCATCGCTTGGGCATCAACCTGGAGTGGCTTGCGCTCGATAAGCCAAGCTACAGCATTGAGAAATTGTCCGTGCGAAAAGACTAGGATGTCTCGCGCCGGGTGTGTGGCGAGGCGATCTAGGAACGATCGTGCGCGACAAACAAACTCCAGAAACGACTCAGCACCTTCTCCATCAATGTAGGACGGGTCTGCGTTCGCCCAATACTGTTCGACCCATGCCTCCCGTTGCCCTACGGTGGTGTTCACACACCTAGTCGGATCTAGGTAGGTGAATTCCTCGATGGGCCACGTCTCAAATGGAGCATCAGGGAATAGGGAGATGGTCGCATCCGCGGTCGCTCGAGCCCGAGAAAAAGGGGAGGTAACGATTAACTCAGATGCACGGCCGACGGATTGCGCCACTCGTTTAGCTTGTTCAATGCCTTTTTCGGTGAGCGGGATACTTGTGTGATCAAGAGTAGCTGCACCGGCATTGGCCGCGCTTTCTCCATGACGCACTAGCCTCACATTCTTCATTGACTTACCTGTCGTTTCCCCGGCGCACGACACCAGTAGCGTTGCTAGGGGCATGGCCGGATTAGGGTAGGGGTGATGGGGTGGCATGTAGACTTCTGGAACCTCGACCCAGTGAACTCAATTATCGCTCGCATCCAAAGCGAACTGGTAACAGAGCAGGTAAGGAAGCTGCTCGACGTACGATATCGCTGCCTCTTCCGTGGAAGAGAGACGCGTCGCAGTCGCTGGGCGGTGAGTGGAGCGTCGTTCGTTCGTGCCTCGTGCCCGCCTATGACTAGTGAACCAACTGGCCTGCTAGGTTCCGACTTTGATACGCGCAAATTATTGAGAATTATGGCCGGGCAATAATTATGGCTGGAGAATAATTTAAATAATTCATAGTCGTTTGCTCGAGCGCGTGTCACCCCACTCGCGCAGCCGACCAGTCAAATAATTGTGCCTGCACCGTGCAGATCCTAGAAAACCGCCTACGCTAATGCGGGCCTATCGCCATCATTCAATCCTTTTGGCCACAGAAGCCCCGAGGGTGCACGCGGATCGGTTACGGGTCTGCCAACCCTTTCCCACCAGCCAAGCTGCGGCATGTGCACCGCTGCTTCTCATGGACACGAGAGAGATGATCGAGTCTATCAGCCTCAAAAAGATTGCAACTTATAGCCCGGACACTCCGGAAAACCTATCCGAACTCAAAGCTGTTAACGTCATCTACGGAGCAAACGGCGCGGGTAAAACAACCCTTAGTCGTCTGATTGCTGATCCTGGAATATCAGCGGATTGTACGGTGCGCTGGAAGAACAATATTCCTATCCCTGCCTTGGTCTATAACAGCGACTTCATTGCCGATAATTACAGCGACTCCAAGAACCTCAAGGGTGTTTTTACCCTTGGCAAGACGGAGCACAGCCAAAAAAATCGACTGGAACAACTCAAGGATGACTGTAAGCGTTTCGAGCAGCAGCGAGACAGAACATTACTTCAGCTCAACGGTGAGGATGGAACAAGCGGGAAGCACGCGGAACGTCGGGAGCTGGATGCGAGACTAGTTTCCCGCTGTTGGGATCAAAAGATCAAACATGATGAAGTCTTTCAGGGCGCGTTTAAAGGAGTTCGCAGTAGCCGGGATAGCTTTAAAGCCAGAATGCTTCAGGAAAACTTGAACAATAAAGCATCCTTGCTGAAGCTGGAAAAGCTCACTGATAAGGCACTGGTGCTCTATGGGGATGCGCCAAGTGCCCTTGTTGCTGTGCCCAGCATAGACCTGACATCCCTTATCACCCTTCAGTCCGACAGAATTCTTTCAAAGAAGATAATCGGTAAAGGCGATGTTGATGTGGCTGCCCTCATTGAACGTCTAGGCAATAGTGACTGGGTTCGTCAAGGTATAAATTTTCTGGAGCACAGTGATGACCATTGCCCTTTCTGTCAGCAGGCTGTCTCACACGACTTCGAAGCACATTTAAGTCAATATTTCGATGAGACGTTTGAGACGGATGTGACGGCGCTGAAGGAATTCAGTGAACGCTACTTTTTGAGAGCAAATGACCTCGTAGCGCGCGCACAAACTTTACTGGACAATGATTACCAGCATCTAGAAAAGGAGGTGTTGGGTCTAGAGGTTAAGGCGCTTGAAGCCCTAATAAAGGTTAATGTTGAGCGAATTGTCAATAAGATAGCTTCGCCAAGTCTGGCGGTTGAGTTGGAGTCGCTCAGTGAGCTGGGCGAAAAGCTCACTAAGCTTATTGCAGACGCTAACAAAAAAATAAGTGAGCATAATCGGCTTGTCGCCGGCTTCAGTACCGAACAATCCAATCTGACATCGGAAGTTTGGAAGTACCTGCTTGAGACTGAACTGAAGCAGACGCTTTCAGAGTATGCGGCTGATACTGGTCGTCTTGATAAAGCTATCGAAGGCTTGACTAGAACGTTAGACAAGGCCAAGGGCGATATTTTGCAAGCAAATGCTGATATTGCCACTATCGAAGCTTCACTCACCAGTGTGCAGCCTACCGTAAAAGCCATTAATGAGTTGCTCAGAGATTTCGGGTTCCGAGGATTCTCGCTGGCGGTTGCCCCTGTAGAAAATTCTTATAAGCTCCTCAGGTCAGATGGAACGGATGCACGAAAGACATTGAGTGAAGGTGAAAAGACTTTCGTCACCTTCTTGTATTTCTACCACCTGCTAAAGGGCAGCACCACGACATCTGGGGTTACCACTGAGCGGATCGTGGTTATCGATGACCCTGTTTCCAGCCTGGACAGTGACGTTCTCTTTATTGTCAGCAGCTTGATCAAGCAGATTTTCACTGAGGTGCGTCAGGCTAACAATGTTATTCGGCAGATTTTCGTGCTGACCCATAACGTTCATTTCCATAAGGAAATCACCTTTAGCCCGCTCCGTCGTGGCACCAAGGCATGGGGTGACGAGACATTCTGGGTTGTCCGCAAGCCGGATCATCACACGAAAGTCGAGGGTCACGCGCACAACCCCGTCAAAACGTCATATCAGCTCCTGTGGGGAGAGTTGCGTAAGAATCCACCGCCTACATTGACGCTGCAAAATACCATGCGCAGGATTTTGGAGAACTACTTCAAGATCTTAGGTGGTATCGACACCGATAAGCTCTTGGAAAAGTTCGACGGTCACGAGAAGGTGCAGTGCCAGTCTCTGATCAGCTGGGTCAACGACGGATCGCACTATTCTCCAGATGATTTGTTCGTGGCCATTGGCGACAAG
>NZ_JBFUKU010000324.1:0-5655 GCF_056400685.1 Pseudomonas sp. P5_A12
GGGCGGCACTGGCTCTAATTACATTTTGACAATGCGCGGCTCCAGTTTATTGAGCCTGATCGACAGCAGCATTCCGGGCAACGACCATCCGCGGCAGGTGTTGGATGAGCAGGAGGATGCGCTGGATGAAGTGACGTTTGATGAAGTGGCGTCGAGAGCGCAGATTGCCTGAAGTCCCCGAAATAAATGTGGGAGCGAGCTTGCTCGCGATTGCGGTGTATCAGTTAACGATGATGCGACTGATGTACCGCAATCGCGAGCAAGCTCGCTCCCACATTTATTTCGGGGACTTCAGGCAATCTGCGCTCTCGACGCCACTTCATCAAACGTCACTTCATCCAGCGCATCCTCCTGCTCATCCAACACCTGCCGCGGATGGTCGTTGCCCGGAATGCTGCTGTCGATCAGGCTCAATAAACTGGAGCCGCGCATTGTCAAAATGTAATTAGAGCCAGTGCCGCCCTGCTCCTCTGGCCGAGGCTCAATGTAGCCACGCTGCAGCAGTAACTTTTCGTACTCACCAGCCACTGCTTTCAAGTGATCCAGGTTTTCCGTCTGCTCGCCTTCCGCTGTTTTCTCCGCCACGTACTGCTCGGCATAGGGCCGTGGCGTAAAGCTACTGGCACCGTTTTGCACCTCGTGCAGCAAGCGTTCAATCAAATCCCAGTTATAAGTCGTCATCCTGATTCAACCTCCAGACCGCGTGATTGAGGGGGCCCTCTCAGGTTGTGACCGAAACCGGGCGCCGCCGTTCAGCCGTGGTTTTGGACAGCACCGACCGGCGGTATGTCGAATCTGGCGCAGGCCAAACGACTAGTCTGTGTAAGACACCTCCCAGCCTCCCGCAGGAGCAATGCCAATGAACATTCAGAATCATCCCGTGGTGTCCCGCGAAGAATGGCTCGCCGCACGCAAGCAGCATCTGGCCCACGAAAAAGCCTTCACCAAGGAACGAGACAAACTCAGCGCCGAACGCCGCGCCCTGCCCTGGGTGAAAATTGACAAGGACTACCACTTTCAAGGGCCCCTCGGCGAGCTGAAACTGAACGACCTGTTCGGCGGTCGCAGCCAACTGGTCATCTACCACTTCATGTTCGCCGCCGGATGGGATGAAGGCTGCCCCGGCTGCTCGTTCCTTTCTGATCACATCGACGGCGCCAACCAACACCTGGCGCACCATGACATCGCCGTCGTTGCGGTTTCCCACGCACCGTTCGCCGAATTCCAAGCATTCAAGCGGCGCATGGGCTGGAAGTTCGACTGGTTTTCGTCAGAAGGCTGCGACTTCAACTACGACTTCGGCGTCACCGCCCGAGCCGAAGACGTCGCCGCTGGCAAAGCCACTTACAACTACGAAAAAACCGACGGCGCCGAAGAAGAACTCCCCGGCCTCAGCGTGTTTTATCGCAACGAAGCTGGCGACATCTTCCACACCTATTCCACCTATGCACGAGGCCTGGACCTGCTGGTCGGCGCCTACAACTACCTCGACCTCACGCCCAAGGGCCGCAATGAAGAGGAAATCATGGAATGGGTAAGGCATCACGATCGTTATGAAGAGCAAGCTGCGGCCAGTTGCTGCCATGGGGGCTAGCCTTCAGAGACCGAATCGCGGCCATCGCAGGCAAGCCAGCTCCCACATTGGATTTGCGCCAAATGCACAATTTCCAAACGCTACACACCCAATGTGGGAGCGAATTTTCTCCGGTCAACCCCACTGAACTTTTTTCGCGCTTCAACCCTCAACCGGTTAACCCGCCTTAACCGGAACTGAGGCTCACCTATGAAAACCCTGATGAAAATCACCCTCGCTGCCACTCTCGCCTGCGCCCTCCCCGTTTGGGCCTGCACCCCCGAGGAAGCCACCGCCAAGCGTGAGCAACTGGCTAAAGAAGTAGCCAAGCTCACCGAGCAGAATCCGGCCAAGGCCAAAGAGATCAACGCCGAGTTGCAAAAAATGGATCTGGGCACGGCCAGCAAGGACTTGCCGGACAAGTGCCAGTTGATTGATCAGCGGTTGAAAGAGTTGGAGACGGCGGATAAGAAAGCCGAGAGCTGATCCCGAATCCCGCACATAAAAAAACCGGACATCAGTCCGGTTTTTTGGGTCACGACAACGGCTTATTCAGCTGCCGGCGCTTCCGGCTTGCGGCGCTTGAGGGGCGCCATGCCGTCCTTGCTGACCAGTGACAGGGCGTCGGTCTTCGGGCGGTTGGCGATTTTGCGTTTGGTCGGTGCCTTGGCGCCGGTTTTCTTCTTGTCGCCTTTGGCGTCGACCTTTTTCTTCTTCACGCCAACGGCTTTACCCGAGGTCTTGACCTTTTTCGGTCCGCTGTAGGTGCCTTTGACTTCCTTGATGGTGCGGCGCTCGAAGCTCTGCTTGAGGTAGCGCTCGATGCTCGACATCAGGTTCCAGTCGCCGTGGCAGATCAGCGAGATGGCCAGGCCTTCATTACCGGCACGACCGGTRCGACCGATRCGGTGAACGTATTCGTCGCCGCTGCGYGGCATGTCGAAGTTGATCACCAGGTCCAGGCCATCMACGTCCAGRCCRCGKGCSGCGACGTCGGTGGCGACSAGRATYTTCACGCCGCCCTGTTTCAGRCGGTCGATGGCCAGCTTGCGGTCTTTCTGGTCTTTSTCGCCGTGCAGCACGAACGCTTTGTATTCCTGCGCCACCAAGCGACCGTAGATGCGGTCGGCCATGGCCCGGGTGTTGGTGAACACGATGGCCTTCTGATAGGTCTCGTTGGCCAACAGCCAGTTGAGGATCTGCTCTTTGTGCACGTTGTGGTCAGCGGTGATGATCTGCTGACGGGTGGTCGCGTTCAGGTCGCTGACGTTGTTGACCTGCAGGTGCTCAGGGTTGTTCAACACCTTGGCAACCATGTCACGCAAGCCCGAACCGCCGGTGGTGGCGGAGAACAGCATGGTCTGCTGGCGGTTGGTGCATTCAGCCACCAGACGCTGCACGTCGTCGGCAAAGCCCATGTCGAGCATGCGGTCGGCTTCGTCGAGAACCAGTACTTCAACTTCTTTCAAGTCGAGGTTACCGGCGTTCAGTTGCTCGATCATCCGGCCCGGCGTACCGATCAGGATGTCCGGCACCTTGCGCAGCATGGCAGCCTGGACCTTGAAGTCTTCACCGCCGGTGATCAGGCCGGACTTGATGAACGTGAACTGCGCAAAGCGCTCGACTTCCTTGATGGTCTGCTGAGCCAGCTCGCGGGTCGGCAGCAGGATCAGGGTCTTGATGCTGACGCGGACTTTCGCCGGGCCGATCAGACGGTTGAGGATCGGCAAAACGAAAGCAGCGGTTTTGCCGCTACCGGTTTGCGCTGTCACCCGCAGGTCACGCCCTTGGAGCGCCAGCGGAATAGCCGCTGCTTGCACTGGCGTTGGCTCGACAAATTTAAGCTCGGCCACGGCTTTGAGCAGGCGTTCGTGCAGGGCGAATTGGGAAAACACGGGTGCTACCTCGAAGAAATACAAAAAAACAGCTGCATAGGGTAACGGTTTCGAGCGCTCAGGCCGAGTTTCTTTGTAAAAACGACGGTAAACAGTGGCTTTTTGTTGCCTGATTTGTCTTCAAACGTCATCCAAACCCACTTAAATGCTCTAATCGACCGATCGCGWCCTACAGGAGAATCGTTTTAGCCCATGGATATCAAACAGCTCTGGCTCAACGTCCAAGACGTTTGGGGCGCCCTCGACCAGCACCCGCTCGTGCATTCAAGCCTGGCGCTGATGCTGTTGCTGGTCATTTCGCTGGTCCTCGGACGAGTGGCGCGTTACCTCATTCTTCACGCGACCAAAATGCTCGGCCGCCAGCCGGCCCTGCACTGGATCAACGACTTTCGGCACAACAAGGTCTTCCATCGCCTGGCGCAGATGACGCCGTCGCTGGTGATTCAGTTCGGCCTGCACCTGGTGCCGGAGCTGAGCAAGACCAGCCTTAACTTCCTCGGAAACGTAGCGCTGGCATTCACCATTCTGTTCCTGCTGCTGGCGTTCAGCGCGCTGCTCAGCGCCTTGCTGGACATCTACGCCCGTACCGAACACGCCCGCACCCGTTCGATCAAAGGCTACGTACAACTGGCGCAAATGGTCCTGTACGTGCTGGGCGCGATCATCATCGTCGCCACCCTGATCGACCGTTCGCCGCTGTTGCTGCTGTCGGGGCTGGGCGCCATGTCGGCGGTGATCATATTGGTCTATAAGGACACCCTGCTGTCGTTCGTTGCCAGCGTGCAACTGACCAGTAACGACATGCTGCGGGTGGGCGACTGGATCGAGATGCCGCAAGTCGGCGCTGACGGTGATGTGGTCGACATCACGCTGCATACGGTGAAAGTGCAGAACTTCGATAAAACCATCGTCTCGATCCCGACCTGGCGCTTGATGTCCGAGTCGTTCAAGAACTGGCGTGGCATGCAGCAATCCGGTGGTCGACGGATCAAGCGCAGCCTGTTCATCGACGCCAGCGGCGTGCGATTCATCCGCGATGACGAAGAGCAGAAGTTGTCGCAGGTGCATCTACTGACCGATTACATCGGTCGCAAACAGGCCGAACTCAAAGCCTGGAACGAAGCGCAAGGCAACGTGGCGGCCATGTCGGCCAACCGTCGGCGGATGACCAACATCGGGACCTTCCGCGCTTATGCGTTGGCGTATCTGAAAAGTCACCCCGAGATTCAACCCGGCATGACCTGCATGGTCCGCCAGATGCAGACCACCGCGCAGGGCATTCCATTGGAAATCTACTGCTTCACCAGCACCACGGCGTGGGCGGACTACGAGCGGATTCAGGGGGATATTTTCGATTACTTGCTGGCGGTGCTGCCGGAGTTTGGTTTGAGTCTTTATCAGCAGCCGAGTGGTGGGGATTTGCGGGCCGGGTTGTTGCCGGCGATGCTGGGCGCAAGCCACATCATCCCCGAAGCCGAAAAACACATCATGTAAACACTACAAAACCCTGTGGGAGCGAGCCTGCTCGCGATGCGTTCTGACAGTCACACTCATATCGACTGACACTCCGTCATCGCGAGCAGGCTCACTCCCACAGGGATTGCGTCATTTTCAGGATTGGCAGGTTACTTGACCTGACGCTGAGGTGCCTTGTGCACCATGGTGTAAGCGTAATCCACGCCCATGCCATACGCGCCACTGTGTTCCAGCACCAATTCCATCACGGCTTCGTAGGTGTCCTTGTGTGCCCAGTCGCGTTGGTACTCAAGCAGAACCTGTTGCCAGGTCACCGGCACCGCACCGGCCTGAATCATCCGTTGCACCGACATGTCGTGCGCTTCTTTGGTGGTACCGCCGGAAGCGTCGGTGACGATGTACACCTCGTAACCTTCAGCCAACGCTTGCAGTGCCGGGAAGGTCAGGCAGACCTCGGTCCACAGCGCGGCAATGATCAACTTCTTGCGGCCGGTGGCTTTCACCGCGTCTACCAGCGCCTTGTCTTCCCACGAGTTCATCGAGGTGCGCTCGATCGGCTTTTGCTCCGGGTGAACCGCCAGCAACTCGGGCCAGATGTAGCCGCTGAAGCTTTCGGTTTCCACCGAGGTGTAAATGGTCGGCACGTTGAAAATCTTCGCGGCCTTGGCCAGGCCTACCGTGTTGTTCTTCAGCGTTTGACGGTCGATCGAC
>NZ_JBFUKU010000325.1:0-5622 GCF_056400685.1 Pseudomonas sp. P5_A12
CAATTATGAGCACCTGATGAGCCTGGCCCGCGCCGGCGAATACCCGGATACCGAAACCCGCCTGTTGTATCGCTACCAGTCGGCCTACGTGACCAACATTTGTGCCGAACGGGCCAACGACCTGCTACGCAGCATGGCCGCTTCGGGTTTGTACAACACCAATCCGGTGGCGCGGCTGTTCCGCGACCTGCACCAGGCACGCGGGCACATCGCCAACAACTACATGGCTTACGGGCGCAGTTACGGCGCAGTGATGCTGGGCCTGCCCAATCCAGACCCTTACGTCTGAGGCCATGCCGCCCGTTTCGACTCCTTGGGTTTACACCTGCCAGTGGTTCACCGGCAGGTGGTCATGAGTAGCTGATCTATGAACAATTATCTTGCCCTGCGCGTGGCGCAAGTGATCGAGGAAACCGCCGATGCGCGCTCCCTGGTTTTCGACGTGCCGGAGCATCTGGGTGAACGCTTTCACTATCAACCCGGCCAGTTCCTGACTTTGCGAGTGCCATTCGAGGGCGGCTGGCTGCCACGTTGTTATTCATTATCGAGCACGCCGTTGCTGGATGAGCCGTTGCGGGTAACGGTCAAACGTGTTCACGAGGGACGCGCTTCGAACTGGCTGTGCGGCGAATTGCAAGCCGGCCAGACCCTGGAGGTGCTGCCTCCGGCCGGGGTGTTTGTGCCGCGCAGTCTCGACGGCGACTTGCTGCTGTTTGGCGGCGGCAGCGGCGTGACCCCGGTGCTGTCGATCCTGCGTTCGGCGTTGCTCGCCGGAACAGGCCGGATCCTGCTGATCTATGCCAACCGCGATGAGTCCTCGGTGATCTTCAAGGATGAACTCAGACACCTGGCCAGCGCTCATCCGCAACGCCTGCAAGTCGTACATTGGCTCGATTCAGTGCAGGGCATCCCGAGTGTCGGGCAACTGGCCGAGTTGGCGCGGCCCTTTATAGATGCCCAGGCATTCATCTGTGGTCCGGCCCTATTCATGGATGCGGTCGTCAGCGCGCTCAAGGGCCTGGGCATGCCGGATCGCCGGGTGCATGTCGAGCGTTTCGTTTCGCTGCCCGGCGAAGGCGAACTGTCGCCAGTGGTGAGCAGCGAAGCGGCAGTGGCCGCGCAGCTGGCAGTGCGCCTGGATGGCGAGGACCACCACGTGGCCTGCGACAGCGGCGAGACCGTGCTGGCCGCTATGGAACGTGCCGGTCTCAATCCTCCCAGCGCCTGCCGTGTCGGTGGCTGCGCCTCGTGCATGTGCACGCTGGAAAGTGGCGACGTCGAGTTGCTGCACAACGATGCACTGGATGCGGGCGACCTGGCCGAAGGCTGGATTCTTGCCTGTCAGGCGGTGCCCACCAGCGCGCAACTGCGTATCCGCTTTCCAGAATGAAACCCTCAATGATGCCAAGCCCGAGCCCACGATGAATCAGAGCCTGAACCTTGTCGCGCCCCTGAGCGCCGCCCCTGTCAACTTTGCCCAGTTGGTCTTTAGCAGTGCCGAACGTTATGCCGGTCGCACTGCCATCGAGGACAACGGCCAATGCATCGACTACGCCCAACTGCCCGAGCGCGTCATGGGTTTTGCCCGGAGCTTGATGGCCCTGGGGATCCAGGCCGGTGACCGGGTCGGTATCTGGGCGCCGAACAGTGGTGACTGGATCCTCGCCGCGCTGGGCATTCAGTGTGCCGGTGCGGTGCTGGTGCCAATCAACACTCGAATGAAGGGCCTTGAGGCCGCCGATGTGCTGGAACGCAGCGGCTGCCGGCTGCTGTTTGTCCAGCAGCGATTTCTCGATGTCGATTACCCGGCACTGCTCGCTCCCCATCGACCGGCCGGCCTCCAGCACCTGGTGATACTCGATGGCGACACGCCCGGGTCGGCTGCGGACCTGACGCTTGCACAGTTTCTGATTGGTGCAGCGACCATCGATGCCGACAGCGCCAGACACCGTGCATTAGCGGTCGACCCCGAGGCAATGTGCGACCTGTTGTTCACTTCTGGCACCACCGGCAAACCCAAAGGCGTCATGAGCGGCCATGGACAGAACCTGCGAGCCTTCACCGAATACGTCAAGGTCATTGGCCTGGTGCCGGGTGACCGTTACCTGATCGTAAACCCGTTCTTTCATGCCTTTGGCTACAAGGCCGGCTGGCTGACTTGCCTGATCGGCGGAGCGACCATCCTGCCCCATGCGGTGTTCGACGCAGAACAAGTGTTCCAGCGCATCGCCCGTGAGCGCATCAGCGTCTTGCCCGGTGCGCCGACGCTTTACCTCTCGCTGCTGGCCCATCCGCAGCTCAAGCAGACCGACCTGTCGAGCCTGCGCATCGCGGTGACCGGTTCAGCGAGTATCCCGCCGAGCCTGATCGAACGCATGCGCAACGAGTTGGGGTTTGCCGTGGTGACCACCGCCTACGGCCTGACCGAATGTGGCGGACTGGCGACTATCTGCGATCCACAAGACTCGGCGCAGGTGATCGCCGGCACCAGCGGACGGCCGATTGCCGGCACCGAAGTGAGCATCCGCGATCCGCACAACCAGGCGCTGGACCCAGGGCTTACCGGTGAGATCTGCCTGCGTGGCTTTCACATCATGCAGGGCTATTTCCAGGACCCCGAAGCGACCCGCGAAGCCATCGACGCCGAAGGCTGGCTGCACACTGGCGATGTCGGGCGCCTGGATGAGGCGGGCAACCTGATCATCACCGACCGACTGAAGGACATGTTCATCGTCGGCGGTTTCAACTGCTACCCGGCGGAAATCGAAGCGGCACTGATCAAGCATCCGGCGATTGCCCAGGTGGCAGTGATTGGCATTGCCGATGAGCGCATGGGCGAAGTCGGATGTGCCTGCGTGGTGCTGCGCGAAGGTGCAGAAGTCGGCGAGGCGCAATTGATCGCCTGGAGCCGTGAGCAAATGGCCAATTACAAGGTGCCGCGCCAGGTGCGTTTTTTCAGTGCCTTGCCGCTGAACCCGTCGAGCAAGGTCGCGAAGAACGAACTGCGCTCGATGGTGGCCAATAGCGCTCAGGCATGAGAAGCGCTCATCTCACCAAACGGACGATGTGCGCGAAAGCGGTTTTTTTTCATGCTGTGGCCACACAAGCCCAAACAATAAAAAGGAGATGAGCATGTTTACCCGTAACTTTGTTGCACGCAGCCCGGGGAGAGTGATCGATGGGCGCTGCCTGTTGGCTACGGCCATCACAATCGCCAGTGCCACGTCCAGCGCTGCACCGACCCTCGAACTGGGGGAAAACACCACTCTGGATTCGTCGTTGACGGTCAACTACACCGCATCCATGCGTACGGCCAAGCAGGCCAGTCAATACCTCAATGACCCGAACTACGACGACGGCACGCGAAACTTCAAGCGCGGCTCATTGATCAATAACCGCCTGAGTCTGTTCGGCGAACTACAACTCAAACACGACAACCTCGGTGCGGTGCTGCGCGGCAGCCAGTTCTATGACGATGTCTACAACCAGAAAAACGCCAACGACTCGCCGCAGACGGTGAACAAGACCGGGCACAACGATGGCTTCAGCGACGAAACCCGCAGGCTCAGTGGCAGCATGGCGCGACTGCTCGATGCGTATGTGTATGGCAACTTCGATGTCGGCGAGACCCAATACCTGTCGCTCAAGGCCGGACGGCATCTGGTGGCCTGGGGCGAGAGCCTTTTCTGGGCCAACATCAGCCAGGGCCAGGCCCCGGTGGATGCCACCAAGTTCAACGTGCCGGGTACCGAGGCCAAGGATTCATACCTGCCGGTGGGGCAGGTCTCCGGGTCGTGGTCGCTGAATGAAGACCTGGCGCTGGTGGGCTACTACCAGTACGAGTGGGAAAAAACCGATCTCAACCCTGTGGGCGATTACTTCGGCAGCGATACCTTCGGTCCCGGTGCCGAGTTCTTTCGTCTGGGCAGTGGGGTAGTCGACAGCCTGCCCAACGGCCTGGCGGTCAGTTATGCCGGTGAAAAAGACGCCAGCGACAGCGGCCAATGGGGTCTGGGCGTGCGCTACCGAATCACCGAGAACACCGAAGTGGGACTGTTCCACTACCGCTATAACGAGCGCATCGGCTCATTGTTCTTCGACTTTACTGGCACCACCCAATACTCGTCGCTCAAGGGCATTGGTCATGACGCAAGCGCGCCGACCTATCGCCTGGGCTACTTCGAAGACGTCAAGCTGACGGGGATCAGCTTCAGCTCCAAGGTCGGCGACTCGGTGCAGTACGCCGGTGACCTGAGCTACCGCGATGGCGCCGCGGTCTACCTGAACAACGGCGCACCGACCACCGGACAAATCTGGCAAGGCAACCTCAACGCCATGTACATCCTCGGCCCGAGCCTGCTCGCCCAGCAGACCACCTTCATGGGTGAGGTGGTGCATCAACACATCGACGGGGTGGACAGCTTGACCATCACCGGCGGCGGGGCTGGCGTGGACGGCACGTTCGACCAATTCGAGTCGAAGATCCAGACCCGAGGCTCGAGCCTGCTGGGCGTTGGCGTCTACATGGACTACCCATCCATCGCCAACGGCCTGGACTTGAGCACCAAGGTGGTCTGGACGCAGAACATCGATGGTAGTGCTTACCAGGGCCTGGGCCGCGACGAGAAGCGGCTGACTGTGGGTGGTGACTTCAAGTACCTGGGCAACTTTCAGGTCGGTATGACCTATATCGCCTACTTGAGCTCTCCGGATGTCGCCCAGGGCCGGTTGCTGGCTGACCGCGATTACCTGTCGTTGAACGCCAAATACACCTTCTGAAGATCATCGCTGCGTCGCGATGTGGCGACGCAGTCCTTCGTTTGTAGCCTGATAAAAATAAAGAGAGGCCTGTCATGAATCCTCGTTCAACCCTATCTCCGTTCAGCCCCGTCGAAATCGGCCCACTGACCCTGAAAAACCGTTTTATCAAGTCCGCCACCAACGAGGGCATGAGCGCCCAAGGCGTGCCTTCCAAACAACTGGTCAAACTGCACTCGGCCCTGGCCGCTGGCGGAACTGCCCTGACCACCGTGGCCTATTGCGCGGTGAGCAGCGATGGCCGTACCTTGCCCAATCAGTTGATCCTTGCTCAATCCAGTGTGCCGCACTTCAAGGCCCTGACCGACGCCGTGCACCAGTCCGGTGGCCTGGCCAGCGCGCAGATCACCCACGGCGGTTGCTTTACCTTTATTCGCGAGCGCTCGACCAAACGTCCGCTTTCGGCCAGTGGTGGCTTCAACAAGATTGGCCTGATGAGCGGCATGTTCCTCAAGCAGGCGATGAACGAAGCCGACATGCAACAAGTGGTGCGCGATTTCGCCCAAGGCGCGCGCCTGGCACGCCAGGCGGGTTTCGATGCCGTGGAAATCCACATGGGCCACGGCTACTTGTTGAGCCAATTCATTTCGCCGATGTACAACAAGCGCCGCGACCAGTACGGCGGCAGTCTGGAAAACCGCCTGCGCTTTCCGCGGCGGGTGCTGCGCGCGGTGCTCGATGCGGTCGGCCAAGAGATGGCGGTGATCTGCAAATACAGCATTACCGAAGGCGTGCGCGCCGGTAACAGTGCCGAAGACGGGGCACAGATCGCCCGCATGCTGGAAGAAGAGGGCGCGCATTTAC
>NZ_JBFUKU010000326.1:0-5541 GCF_056400685.1 Pseudomonas sp. P5_A12
TTTCCGACCAATGTCCGCTATTCCGCTTCGGCTCTGGCTTTCACGGGAGCTAGCCTGTTCGCGGGTGGCCCGATTCCCATTGTCGCAACCTGGCTCTTGAACTTGAGCAACGGCTCGCCATGGGCGCTCGTGGCACTTGTCGGAACGCTGAACGTGATCTCTTTCTGCATGATTGCAATAGGTCCGGAAACAGCGGGTGTCGACATGAATCGCCTCGATTCAGTCGATGAGGTCGCCGGCAACCAGCATGCGCAGGTGCGTCACGCGAACTCTTGATCTCATCCAGCGGTGCGCTGGTCGCACCGCTACATCGAAACCGTAAAAGCGAGAACATTGATGACCGACCAATCCAAAGGCTTGCTTGCGATCTGGAGCACGATTGCGGCGGAGGCGGAAACAGACTATTTGCACTGGCTCACGCGCGAACATATTTTCGAGCGTGTCAGCGTGCCGGGCTTTCTCTCTGGCCGTGTATTCAGGCGGCGCGACAGTCAACCATCGCAATACTTCATGTTGTATGAGTTGGCAGAAGCCGGCGTGATGTCCAGCCCGGGCTATCTCGCACGACTCAATGATCCTACTCCATGGACGCAAAGGGTCATGCCCCGGCTGATGCAGTTCCGTCGCGGCGGCGGTTCGGTCGATGTCAGTGGCGGTCATGTCGGCGCAAACGGAAGTCATCTCGCCATTGCGCGTTTCGACGGCACCCTGCCTGACGCATTGACAGGGTCGAAGGGACGTCAACTGGCCGAAACGCTGGCGGAGTTGGATTGGGTCGTAAACGTTCAGATGATGACAGTGCAGACCGAAGCCACGTCTATCGCCACTCGAGAAAAGTCGATGCGCAGCAGCCAGGAAGGAGAGTTTTCGGGGTTGTTGATTATCCAGGCACTTGATAATGCTGCCCTGGAACGCGCTGTGAACCACGCGAGACAACTGCTTGTGGCAGACAACGCATTCGAGATCTACGAAGCGGTGTTCTCCTGCCATCCGCTCAACAATGAAATCTGCTAGATAGTTTTGGGTCCGGCTCGGTCATTTGCCATCGTCTGCTCATGGCAGTTTTTTGCCTGGCGCGGAGGGCGGCAATCGCCCCTGGTTGTGTAAAAACGCCGAGGATTGCCATGAGCTGAAGCCCACAACGCCGAAACTCTCCATCGCAGACCAAACCATTGCCACCATTGTTCAAGTCGCAGGCGGATAGCGGGCCGCCAGCKGAATCAGTCCTGAACAAAAGCGGCGAGAGGACGCTCGCATTGGCATTTCGTAAAACGTCGCACATCACTCGGGTAATTGCACAGGGTTGCCCTCTCATTCGAGCTGTCTAATCATTTGTATTTGCATTTGCTATGACCAACACGCATTGTGGTCATGACAGGCAAAGTGCCACCCATTGCGGTGGCTCGCAAGCGGTGCCTGTACAGTGCCGCAGGGTTCGCTATAGGGCGCCCCGGCACTTCATCGAATCGAGGCGCACGAAGTTGATGTTTTCACAGCACCGGTGAAGGTGCGGGACCTATTGTAGGTCGGGGTGTGCTCGAGGGAGAGTCCATGAGCTTGGAGCGTCTGACTAAACGAATTTCTTTAGGATTCGGAGCTGCCTTGGTCGCCTTTGTGGTTGCCCAGTCGATGACTCGTTACTACAACACAAATGCCGACCAGGCCACGGATAAGCGCATCCTGGCGACCCTCCAAACCTCGGCGTTATTTGAAGTCAACCGCGAGTTGACCCAGCAGGCCAGTCTTAATGTGAGGACCGGTGAGGCGCAATACCGCGAGCAGTACTATGCGTTATGGCAGCAGGGACATGCTTTGGCGAATGTCGCCAACAAATTGCGGCAACAGGGGCTGACGACTGAGGAAGATGGGCTTTTGGCGCGAATTGAAGCCTTGGACGTCACCCGGACGCAAATTGAGCGCAGTGCAATGGAGTCAACGGCAAAGGCGAGTAGCGGCTCGGGGCTGGAAAGCGTTTTGTATGTTGAAACCGGACATGGTATTGCACAAGCAGCCACTCAGTTGCGCCAGTCTATCTATGATCGAGCGAACGAAGAATTTTTCTTCTACCACGAGCGCGCCGAACAGGCCGGCTTATTCAGTGCGTTGGTGCAACTGGTTACGTTGATTGTGTCGCTGCTGGTGTTTTGGGTGATTCTTCGGCGTCGGTTGATGATACCCATGCAGGTCCTTTCTGAGCGCATACGCTGCCTGCAGGCCGGTGGGGCACTGGGTCCGCCTCCTCGGTTAGACGCCCTTGCCGAAGTCATGATCCTGGCCGAAACATTCGAAGCCTATGTAGATGTCAATGAGGCGCTGCGTTGCCAACACTGGGTTAAGGCGCGTCTTGACGAACTGGCGCAAGCCTTGCAGCTGTGTGCCAGCAGGGAGGCATTTGCCGAAACATTGCAACAGCAACTGGGCACATGCCTGGGTTGCCAGGTGGTTTTGTTATTCGACGAAGAGCCCGCCGTCGGGCGTAATGGCCGAGTGCATTACAGTTTGCCACTGCTCCAGAAGGGGCAGCAGCTCGCCAGCCTTGAACTCGATTTCGCTCATCGCCCTGATCCCACCCAGCTCAACCTGCTCGACAGCTTGCCCAGTCGACTCGGCACGCTGCTGAGTTTGCTGCTGCAGCGCACACACAATCAGCAGTTATTGCACCAGTCCCGCCTGCAGACTCAGCAATTGGAGCGCCAGGCGTTGATATTGCAACAGCGCCAGCAGTCCCTGGAGGCCACCGAGAGCTGGTACCGCGGCATCGTCGAGTTCGCGCCTAAAGCGCTGCTGGTGTTCGATGAGCAGGGTGTGATCCTGACTAACCAGATGAGCGAAGCGACCTTTGGTTATGCTCCCGGCAGCTTGCTTGGCCAGAGTTATCGGGCGCTGGTGCCTGACAGCCAGCTCGAAGCCATTGATCGTCTGCTCGCGCAGGTGCGGATAAAAAATCTGCTCAATACGGTCGAGGTGATTGCCCTTCGTGCTGACGGCAGCGAGTTTCCTGCCGAGTTGCACCTGTGCCTGCTGCCGATGCGAGAGGGTCGAGGAGAATGCCTGTGCGTTGCGATTCACGACCTCAGCCAGCGCAAAGCTGAAGAGCGCAGCCTGCGTGAAGCACACGAACAGCAGCAGGTAATCGTTGCCATGGCACCCTATGGCATAGCACTGGTGCGAGGCAAGTTGATCGTGCAGGCCAATTCGCGGCTGGACGAGTTGTTTGGTTATGCCCCGGGCGAGCAATTGCAGCGCTCCCCGCAGATCTGGATGAATCAGGTGATGTCGGTAGAGGCGATGATCACGTTCGAAGCCTTGGTTCGCGAGACACTGGGCCGCGGTGACATCTTCCAGCAACAAATGCAGTTTTGCCGTCAGGACGGAAGCTATTTCTGGGCAAGCGTGAGTGCACGGGCCGTTGCGCCCGGACTGCTGTCGTGTAGTGGTTCGATCTGGATCATCGAAGACATTTCCGTCCAGCATGCGGCTGCGGACGAAATGCGGCAGGCGCGGCAACTGGCCGAGGATAGCTCACGCATCAAGGCCGCATTCCTGGCTAACATGAGCCACGAAATTCGCACGCCGATTAACGCCATCATGGGCATGACGTACCTGAGCTTGCGCACGGAGCTGAGCGAACGTCAGCGCAACTACCTGCACAAGGTACAAAGCTCCAGCCGACATTTGATGGGCGTCATTGACGATATTCTGGATTTTTCCAAGATCGAGGCTGGAAAGCTTGAGCTGGAGGTCCGCGACTTCAGCCTGGCCCAACTGCTGGAAGACGTGCTCGACCAAGTCCGTCCGCGAATTGCCGATAAAGGCTTGAATATACGGCTCGACGTCGCTGCGGATGTGCCCGATCTTTTATGCGGCGATTCGCTCCGACTGCGGCAAATACTGCTCAACTACTTGAGTAATGCGGTGAAGTTCACCGAACGTGGACAGATTCGGCTTGAGGTGACCTTAAGTCAGGCCGGCACTGAGGACGCTTGGCTTTCCTTCAGCGTCACTGATAGCGGCATAGGGCTCTCGCCCGAGCAGTTAAAACATATTTTCCAGAGCTTCCAGCAGGCTGATACTTCCACCACGCGACGCTTCGGTGGCTCGGGCCTGGGGTTGACCATTGCCAAACAACTGTCCGAGTTGATGGGGGGGCAGGTCGGCGTCAAGAGTGTGGAAGGTGAAGGCAGCACTTTTTGGTTTGAGGTCCGTTTACTGTTGGCCCAGAGCAATGTCATTGATGACCTGTGCACAGAGGAACCTCCCGGCGACTGGAGGGCGGCCGAAGGGACACGTATTTTGCTGGTGGAAGACAATGAACTGAACCAGCAGGTGTCCGCCGAATTACTGCAGGCGGTGGGTTGTTCGGTCGATATCGCGGCTGATGGCCGTCAGGCGCTGAATCGGTTGTCCGCTGAGCGCTATGACCTGGCGTTCATGGACATGCAGATGCCGGTGCTCGATGGTCTGGCAGCCACCCGTCTACTGCGCGGGCAGCCCGGATTGAGCTCCCTGCCCGTGATCGCGATGACCGCCAACGCCAGCAGGCGTGATCATGACGCTTGCCTGGCGGCCGGCATGAATGATTTTGTCAGCAAGCCCTTCGAACCGCAGACGCTCTATGTCGTTTTGCGACGCTGGCTGACAGAGACACCGGCCCGGCAAAAGCAAGCCCTGGTACCTGAGTCGGCGGCAAAGATGAGTGACGCGGATGCGGGTTTGAAACTCGACGGTGTGGACATGGTTGCCGGCCTCCGCCGGGTATTGGGCAGGCACAGCCTGTATGCGGACATGTTGCACCACTACCTGGACAGCCAGAACCCCGTGCTGGAACAGTTGAACGCGGCGATGGCGGCGGGCGAGCTGGATAAAGCCGAATTGTTGGCCCATAGCTGCAAAGGCGAATCAGCGACCATCGGTGCCGACGCCGTGGCCCAGGCGGCAAATATATTGGAGCAGGCACTGCGCGCAAAGCGACCCCAGGATGAGTTGCAGGTCGCTCTGCAGGCGCTGACTGAACCCTTGGAAACACTGCTGGCGCAATTGCGGGAGAAGCTGCCCAGTGAAGTCGAAACCGCACCAACAGTGGTCGACGTGATCGAGTTGCAACGGATTTGCCTGCAACTTGATGCGCTGCTGGGTGACTTTGATGCGCAGGCAGTGCCTTACTTTACCTCGCATGCAGGTTTACTCCGTGGCGCGTTTGCGAACAGCTTCCGGCTACTGGAACGCGCGGTCAAACATTTCGATTTCCAGCGGGCGCAAGTCTGTCTGAGCGAGGCCTTGCAGGCTTGTGAAACAAGAGTAATGGGCGGACAGAAACATCAGGGCAACTCGCACTACATGCCTTGAAAACGCTTTGTGTAGAAGTTTTTAAGGATTTTCAGCGCCCGGCGCAAACGATTCAGTCCATGTCAGAGCGGATGTTTGGTTGGCATGCTTAACTGCACTTACTTGGCAGAATTGACAGCCGCACCATGCCCGGGCGTGCTCCGGTCGCATTACCGCTCCATCTGTGACCCCGTCACGAGGAAGTCCAGTTGAACA
>NZ_JBFUKU010000327.1:0-5540 GCF_056400685.1 Pseudomonas sp. P5_A12
ACATCTATGTTGACTGTTACACCGTTTTCGCGAGCAGGCTCGCTCCCACATTGTTTTAGAGCTGTCCGTCGCGATCGCGAAAGCCCAACAGGTACAGCACACCATCCAGCCCAAGGGTGGAAATCGCCTGCTTCGCCGACTGTTTCACCAGCGGCTTGGCGCGGAACGCCACACCCAACCCGGCAATCGCCAGCATCGGCAAATCATTGGCGCCGTCACCGACCGCAATGGTCTGCTCCAGTCGCAACCCTTCCTTATGGGCCAGCTCACGCAGCAAGTCTGCCTTACGCTGCGCATCGACAATGGGCTCGACCGCAACACCCGTGACTTTACCGTCGACCACTTCCAGTTCGTTGGCAAATACGTAGTCAATGCCCAGCTTGGCCTGCAATTGCTTGGCGAAGTAGGTAAAACCACCCGACAGAATGGCGGTCTTGTAGCCCAAACGCTTGAGTTCGGCGAACAGAGTTTCAGCACCTTCGGTCAGGCGCAGGGAAGCACCGATCGAATCCAGCACGCTGACATCCAGACCTTGCAGCAACGCCAGACGCTCTTTGAAGCTCGCGCGAAAATCCAGCTCGCCAGCCATTGCTCGCTCGGTGATTTCAGACACTTGATCGCCGACACCCGCCGCCTTGGCCAGTTCGTCGATCACTTCTGCTTCGATCAGGGTCGAGTCCATGTCGAACACCGCCAGGCGACGGTTGCGACGGAACAGCGAGTCTTCCTGAAAGGCGATGTCGACGTTCAGTTCCTGCGCAACGCTGAGGAATTCGGCCCGCAGCGCCTGCGGATCAGCCGCTTCGCCACGCACGGAAAACTCGATGCAGCCCTTGCCCTTGTCGGCCGGGGTGTCCAGCGGCATGCGTCCGGACAGACGATCGATGTGATCGATGTTCAGACCATATTTGGCGGTGATCGAGCTCACGGCCTGCAATTGCCCGGCAGTCACTTTGCGAGTCAATAGCGTCACGATGTGGCGTTTCTTGCCCTGATTGCCGACCCACTGCTGATAATCCTCTTCGGACACCGGCGTGAAACGCACCTGTTGATCGAGCTCGTAACCCTTGAACAGGATGTCCTTGAGCACCGACTTGCCTTGCTCGGTATCCGGAATTTCAACCAGGATGCCGAACGACAGGGTGTCGTGGATCACCGCCTGACCGATGTCGAGAATGTTCACACCACCCTGGGCCAGAACACCGGTAATGGCCGCAGTCAGACCCGGACGGTCGACTCCCGTGATGTTTATCAGGACGATTTCGCGCAAGGCGCACCCCCGCAAGTGGAAAAAAACCGCATTCTACCCACTTTCAGTGACCATCGGGCACCGTGAGCGCTTTGCCGGCCTATGGCCTGTCGCTATACTGCGCGTCAACTTCACGGACAAAGAGCCGAGCGCAAGTGAACCGGCCCACGCCAGTAAAAACCGACAACTTCTTTCTGCTGATCTTCCGGGCACTGCGCCACCGCCGTGTACCGATTGCATTGCGCATTGCCAGCCATAACGTGATCCTGGTCGCTCTGGCCCTGGTGATCTATGCCGGCGTGATGGGTTTGCAGTTCAAGCAGGCCATGCACGAGCAGGCAGATGCGCTGGGCGAAAGCCTGACCACGCAGACAGCCACCTCCGCTACGGAGCTGTTGGTGTCCAACGACATCCTCAGTCTCAATGTGCTGCTCAACAACCTGACCAAGAACAAGCTGGTGGCCCACGCCGCCATCTATAGCGTGGATAACCGCATCCTCGCCGAGGCCGGCCAGCGTCCCAAGCACAGTCTGCTGGGCGAAGCCGAGGGCATGTACCAGAGCAAGATCACGTTCCAGGACGTGACCGCCGGGCAACTGCGCATCAGCCTGGACATGGATCAATTCCAGCAGCCAATGACCATCAGCCTGCAAAGCATGGGCATTTTGAGTGCAATCCTGTTGGCATTGTCCCTGGCCCTGAGCCTGCGTTTGGGCCGCCACATCTCTACTCCGCTGCTGCAATTGCGCGTGTGGCTGCGCAACATCGACGAATACACCCCGGCCACCGACCGCCAGGACGAGATCGGCGACCTGGCCCGCCAGCTGCACGCCAATTTCGCACCGGAGCCCGCCGAGCCAGAACCGGTGCCGGAGCCTGAGTACGACGACAGCGATGAAGACGCGGACGACAACGAGCCGGCCTTCGAAGTACGCAACTTGCGTGACCCGAGTTTCGATGAAACCAAACCGGTCGCCAGCCTGAAACCAGCGCCACGGCAGATTGTCAGCACCGTTGAAGACGACGATGACGATGATGCGTTTGCCGACCTGCGTGACGAGTCGGTCGCCGTCGCACCGAAACCGGCAGCAAAACCCGTGATCTCGAACGTGCCACAACACAGCGCCGTCCTGGCCGTGCAACTGGGCGCCCAGGACCAACTGCGCCGTCTGCCCCGCGCACGCCTCGAAGAATTGCTGAAACGCTATCGCGACTGCCTTGATCAGGCGGCTTTGCTCTACCAGAGCGAACTGCACACACTGAATGATGGCAGCACGCTGATGCTGTTCCACACCGAAGACAGTGGCGACGACTACCTGACCAACGCCATCTGCTGCGGTGAGTTGCTGCGAGCCCTGGGTCATCAGTTGCAGATCGAAGTGGCGGACAGCGGCATCACCCTGCAATTGCAGTTGGGTCTGTCGCTGGGTGAAGAGTTGTTCGGTATGAGTCAGATCGATTTGCTGCTGACCGAACCCGCTCAGGACGCTCTGGCCCTGTCGCAACACAGCCGCAACCTGCTACTGGTGCAGCGCAAGATCGGTGACGACGTACTGATTCGTCAACGTGCACGGATTCGCCCTATTGCAAGCCCTGAGGGCGCTTGTTGTGTGGAGCGGTTGATGGAGCCTTATCCGTCGATGCTGGAACGGCAACTGGCGCGGATGCATGAACGTCGGGCGTAAGCCTTAACACCGTAACAACGAAGCCCGCAAACAAGAGATTGTCTGCGGGCTTTTTGTTGGCTTCATGTAGCAGTTGCCGAGCCTGCGAGGCTGCGTTCGACTGCGCAGCAGTCGTAAGGGCAATGGATGCATTCCAATAGACCGCACTCGCAGGAATTGCGAGGACTTCGGTCGAGCGCGACCCCGGCTCGAACGCAGCCTCGCAGGCTCGACAGCTGCTACAAGCCCCTGCAGAAACAACAAAGCCCGCATCACTGCGGGCTTTGTGTTGAACAATCCAGGCTTAGAACCTGAACACTTCCATATCGGTCCGGATCGGCGAAGCCATCGGGATCTTCGGCTGTTTCTCTTGCTGGACCGCAGGCGCGACAGGTTTTGCCGCAGGTTTACGCGGCGCATCAGCAATCGCTGGCTGGTTGGCCAATGGCTTGAGCGCCACCGACAACTGCTCCGCCAGACGCTGCAACAACACACCTTGCGCCTGAACCTGCGCCGCTGTGCCGCCCGAGTGCTCTTCTTGCAGGTGAATGATGCGATTATCGCGAACCTTTCCACGACGGTCGATCAATCGCCATTGCGCATCCAGGATTGCTGGTTGCGACACACCCGAGTCCAGGCGAGTAATTGTCAGCAATACCTGAACATCCGGGGTAAAACCCGAAGTGGCAGGCGCCAGCACAACGCGCTGACTGTCCAGTCGACCGGCTACCTGACGCAACAACAGCTGATCAATGTCGGAAGACAGGCTGCCCGCCCAACGACCGTCCGTGGCAGCTTGCAGACTGCCATCGGGCTGACGCTGCAACAGGGTTTCGCGTTGCAGGTAATCGGCAACCGTTACCGGACCCAACAATACAGCCATGCCCGCGCTTTGCGCTGGCGAAACCGGGCTTCCGCTGTCCAGTTGATACAGCGACACCGGCTGATGAACGCTGCAACCCGCCAGGCCTAAAACGCCAGCGAGCACCAAAATAAAAGGAAGGCGCAGAGCAGTCATCGTCCCATCCAGGTGGCTGCCACAAGGCTAACCACAGTGAAAATACTCAATACATATGAAGAACGCTCGGCCACGCCGGCGCTTGAAAGGCCCTATCATCCGTGAATATGCGTTCCGACTCCAGCGCCAAAGCGTTGATCCACGCGTTAAATCGTAGATCGAACGCTCTAGCAGGCGTTAGCGACTGGTTCCCCGCAGGAGGGAAACTGTCGAGAACGCCGCCTGGGACGCTTAATTGAGGTTTTCGACGAGCAGCGCATCCACCCGCTGAAAGCCACGTGGCAATTTGTTACCACGACGCCCACGCTCACCTTTGTAGTGTTCAAGGTCGTCTGCTTTCAGTGACAAAGTACGCTTTCCGGCCTGCAACACCAAAGTGGCACCCTCAGGCAATACGGCGATGTCCGTCACATACTCTTCGCGATTGGCCACCCGTTCACCGGTGATGCCGATGATCTTATTGCCTTTGCCTTTACCTAATTGTGGCAGGTCGCTGATTTTGAAGATCAGCAAGCGACCTTCGGTCGTCACCGAAGCCAGCCAGTTGTTCTCGCGATCAGCCACCGGGCGCGGAAGAATGACTTTCGAGTTGCTCGGCAGGCTCAGTAGCGCCTTGCCGGCCTTGTTCTTGGCCTGGAAATCTTCGCCTTTGACTACGAAACCATACCCGGCGTCGGAAGCGATCACGTACAGCGAATCGTCTTCCGGCATCAGTACGCATTCGAAAGTCGCGCCTGGCGGCGGCGTCAGACGACCTGTCAGCGGCTCGCCCTGGCCGCGGGCCGATGGCAACGTGTGCGTCGCCACCGAATAACTGCGACCCGTGGAGTCGATAAACACCGCAAACTGGTTGGAGCGACCAGCCGCCAAGGCCTTGAAGCCGTCCCCGGCCTTGTAGGAAAGCCCAGTGGCGTCGATCTCATGCCCTTTGGCAGAGCGAACCCAGCCTTTTTCCGACAGCACGACCGTCACTTTCTCATTCGGCAGCAGATCGTGTTCGGTCAGGGCCTTGGCTTCGGCGCGCTCGACAATCGGCGACCGACGGTCATCGCCATAGGTTTCGGCGTCCTTGATCAGCTCGGTGCGCACCAACTTTTTCAGCTTGGCTTCGCTGCTCAGCAGGGCTTGCAGCTTGGCTTGTTCCTTGAGCAATTCATCCTGCTCGGCACGCAGCTTCATCTCTTCCAGTCGCGCCAATTGACGCAAACGGGTGTCGAGGATGTAGTCGGCCTGGATTTCGCTCAAGGCGAAACGCGCGATCAGGGCGGCCTTTGGGTGCTCCTCGGTACGGATGATGTGAATTACTTCATCCAGGTTGAGGTAGGCAATCAACAAACCGTCCAACAGGTGCAGGCGACGTTCGACCTTATCGAGGCGGAATTGCAGGCGCCGACGCACGGTCTGCACCCGGAATTCCAGCCACTCGACCAGCAGCGCCCGCAGGTTTTTCAGCTGTGGCTTGCCGTCCAGGCCAATGATGTTGATGTTGACCCGGTAGCTCGACTCCAACTCGGTGCTGGCGAACAGATGCGTCATCAGTGCATCGTGGTCAAAGTTCTTGCGCGCACCCGGGATGATCACGATGCGGCACGGGTTTTCGTGGTCGGAT
>NZ_JBFUKU010000328.1:0-20354 GCF_056400685.1 Pseudomonas sp. P5_A12
CGGTTTGTACCGAGCCTTTGCCGAAACTGGTGGTGCCCATCACCACGGCGCGTTTTTGATCCTGCAAGGCACCGGCGACAATTTCCGAAGCCGAGGCGCTGCCGCCGTTGATCAGCACGACCATTGGCACGGCTTCACTTTCATCCTTGCCGGTCGCGGAGAAGCGCAGCTCGGAGTTGGCGATTCGGCCCTTGGTGTAGACGATCAGACCCTTTTTGATGAAGTGATCGACCACTTCCACCGCGGCCTGCAGCACGCCGCCCGGGTTGTTACGCAGGTCGAGGATGATGCCTTTGAGCTTCTTGCCGTTTTCCTTGCGCAACTTGGCCAGGGCCTGGGAGACCTCTTCGCCGGTCTTGACCTGGAATTGAGTGATGCGGATATAGCCGTAACCGTTTTCCAGCAGCTGCGCCTTCACGCTCTTCACCTGGATGATGGCGCGGGACAGGGTTACGTCGAAGGGGGTACCGCCATCGCGCACCAGGGTCAGGGTGATTTTCTGGCCGATCTTGCCGCGCATTTTGTCCACGGCTTCGGTCATGGTCTGGCCGCGAGTCGGCTGACCATTGATCTTGACGATGAAATCACCGGCCTGAATGCCTGCCTTGGACGCCGGAGTGTCATCGATGGGCGAAACCACTTTGATGAAACCGTCTTCGGCGCCGACTTCGATGCCCAGGCCACCAAACTCACCGCTGGTGCTTTCCTGCAACTCGGCAAAGTCTTCCGGGCCCAGGTAGGCGGAGTGGGGATCGAGGTTGCTGAGCATGCCTTTGATCGCGTTTTCCAGCAGAGTCTTGTCATCTACGGGTTCGACATAGGCGGCCTTGATCCGGTCCATGACCTCGGCAAAGGTGCGCAACTCATCCAGAGGCAACGGTGCCTTGGTCGTCGCGGCAGTGCCCGCAGGCGCGACAGCCGGCGCTGGTTGAGCGGCGAACGCCAGAGGCGCGCCGATCACCAGGGCGATCGTCAGGGCCAGCGAGGTAAGGCGAGACAAATACAGCATGTCGAACGAACTCCTGAATTAGGTACCGTGCTTATCCTTGCACACGACACCATTGCGCCGGATCACTCGGGTGACCCTGCTGACGAATAGCGAAATACAGCGCTGGTGTGTCCTGCCCGCCACTGTTGCCGACAGTGGAGATGGACTCACCGGCTTTTACGACGTCACCCGCCGACTTGAGCAGCGTCTGGTTGTGACCATAAAGACTCAGAAAACCGTTGCCGTGGTCGAGAATCACCAGCAGCCCCGCACCACGCAACCAGTCGGCAAACACCACGCGGCCGCCATGCACGGCATGCACCTGACTGCCGGCGGAGGCGCTGATCATCACGCCGTCCCACTTGGTGCGTACATCGTCGCCACGGGACTCGCCAAAGCGTGCCAGCAGTCGACCATCAACTGGCCAGGGAAGTTTTCCCCGGGTTGACGCAAAGGGGCCGCCAAAGGTCTCGCCTGAACTGGAAACCAGCGCGCCAGGTGTCGATCTGACGGGTTTGCGTGGGGCATCGGTGGTTTCTGCATCTGCTGCAGCCTGAGCCTCACGTAAGCGCTTTTTTTCGGCTTCCTGCTGGGCGATAAGCGCTTTTTGCCGCGCTTCTTCTGCCTCACGGGCCTGGCGAGCCAAGGTTTCTTCAATGGTTTTAAGGACTTTAGACAGGTCTGCCTGATCCTGCTCGCGGGAGGCCAGTTTCTGATCGCGAGCCTTTACGTCTTCGTTGAGCTTGGCCAGGACTTGCTGGCGCTCCTTGCGGACTTTTTCGAGTTCGTCGCGCTGGCTGTCGAGGCTGCTTTTCTGCACCAGCAATTGTGCCTGCTGCTTGTCGATGTCTTTTTCGACATTGGCCAGTTGGCGCAGGGTTTCATTGAAATTCTTCAGCTGCTCCAGGCGGGCCTGGCTCAGGTAGTCGTAATAGGTGAGGGTGCGGGCGAACTGTTCCGGGTTCTGCTGGTTCAGCAGCAGCTTCAGGTACTCCTGACGGCCGTTTTGATAGGCCGCGCGGGCCTGAATGGCGATCAGTCGTTGCTGTTCAATGCGCGCGCTCTGGAGTTTTTTTTTCTCGGCATCGAGTCGCTGCAGCTCGGTTTCGCTTTTATTCAGCTCTTTTTGCAGGGCATCGACCTGTTTCTCGAGCTTGCCCATTTCTGTCTCGGTGCCTTTGAGCTGTTTTTGCACACCGGATTTTTCTTCCTGCAACTTGCCCAGCAGTTTTTTCAGCTCGGCAATGTCCTGACGCGTGGCGTCCAACTGTTGTTGGGTTTGCTCGCGCTCGTCAGCGAAGGCCGGTTGGAGCAGGCAAGTCAGTGCTAGGGCTATCAGGACGCGGAGCATAGAGGCGGGCGGCACCAGGGAAAGGGACGGCCTAGTATGCCCGCCATGCGTGGCAAAAAAAATGCCCAATTGGGGCTGTGTGATAACTGGCCCCAAAAACACCGCAAAACCAATGTGGGAGCGGCGGTGCGACGATTCGACTTGCCCGCGATGGGGGCTTAACATTCACAATAATCTTGAATGTCAGATTGCTATCGCGGGCAAACCCGCTCCCACAGGTTTTGCAGTGTTTGATGGGGCGGGTTACACCAAAATCGATGTGCCGGTCATTTCCGCCGGTTGTTCCAGGCCCATCAACATCAGCATGGTCGGCGCCACATCCGCCAGCACGCCGCCTTCACGGACCTTGAGGTCACGCTTGCCGACATAGATGAACGGTACCGGCTCGGTGGTGTGAGCGGTGTGCGCCTGGCCCGTGGATTCATCGGACATTTGCTCGACGTTGCCGTGGTCGGCAGTGATCAGCGCTTCGCCGCCGACTTTTTCCAGGGCTTCGACGATGCGGCCGACGCACTGGTCCAGGCATTCAACGGCTTTCACCGCTGCTTCGAACACGCCGCTGTGGCCGACCATGTCGCCGTTGGCGTAGTTGACCACGATCACGTCATAACGCTGGTTATCGATGGCATCGACGATGCGGTCGGTGACTTCAGGTGCGCTCATTTCCGGCTGCAAGTCATAGGTAGCGACTTTAGGCGACGGGATCAGGATGCGTTCTTCGCCCGGGAACGGTTCTTCACGACCGCCGGAGAAGAAGAAAGTCACGTGGGCGTATTTTTCGGTTTCGGCAATGCGCAGTTGAGTCTTGCCCTTTTTCGCCAGGTAATCGCCCAGCACGTTTTCCAGGCTGCCGGCGGCGAACGCCGACGGTGCAGGAATGCTGGCGGCGTATTGGGTCAGCATGACGAAACCGGCCAGTTTCGGCTGGCGCGCGCGTTCGAATTCATTGAAATCGTCTTCGACGAACACACGAGTCAGCTCACGGGCGCGGTCGGCGCGGAAGTTCATGAACACCACAGCATCGCCGTCTTCGACCTTGACCGGCTCGCCGATGGAGGTGGCTTTGACGAATTCGTCGCTCTCGCCACGCTCGTAAGCAGCTTGCAGACCTTCCTGGGCGGTGGCGGCATTGAATTCGCCTTGGCCATCGACAATCAGGTTGTAGGCCTGGGACACGCGGTCCCAACGGTTGTCGCGGTCCATGGCGAAGTAACGGCCGATGATGCTGGCGATGCGACCTTTGCCCAGCGCCTGGAAGCTCGCGTCGAGCAATTCGATGGACGACTGTGCGCTTTTCGGCGGCGTGTCGCGGCCATCGAGGAAGGCGTGCAGGTAGATTTTTTCAGCACCGCGCTTGAACGCCAGTTCAGCCATGGCGATCAGGTGGTCCTGGTGGCTGTGAACACCGCCGTCGGACAGCAGGCCCATGAAATGCACGGCCTTGCCCACTGCAACAGCTTWATCCACAGCGGCGCAGATGGTTGGGTTCTCGAAGAACTCGCCGTCGCGGATCGACTTGGTCACGCGAGTGAAGTCCTGATACACCACGCGGCCGGCGCCGAGGTTCATGTGGCCGACTTCGGAGTTGCCCATCTGGCCATCCGGCAGGCCGACGTCCATGCCGCTGCCGGAGATCAGGCCGTTCGGCACGGTGGCCCACAGACGGTCCAGCACGGGCTTCTTCGCCGCATAAATGGCGTTGGATTCGGGGCTCTCACTGTGACCGAAGCCATCGAGAATAATCAGGACCAAAGGTTTAGGCGTGGTAGTCATGGATTCCACTCGAGGCTGAGTTAAAAGAGGGCGATAAAAAAGTGAGTGGCAGTTTAAAGCGAAGTTCCGGCCACGTCACCGCCGGACGGGGTTTGGCCGACCATAGTGGCTGTGTATACTGGCCGACATTTTAACGCCCTGGAACCTCCTTCGATGGTTGCTCACCTGATTGAATTTGCCACTAACCACTACATTCTTGTCGGTATCTTCGTCGTACTGCTGGCGGCGCTGATTGCCTATCAGATGCAAGGCGGCGGCCGTAGCCTGAGTACCGGTGAACTGACCGGGCTGGTCAACAAGGACGCAGGCGTTGTGATCGACATCCGTTCGACCAAGGACTTCGCCGCCGGTCACATCGTTGGTGCGTTGAACATTCCTCACGACAAACTGACCGCCCGCGTCGGCGAACTGGAAAAGCACAAGGCCAAGACCATCATTCTGGTCGACGCCATGGGTCAGACCGCCGGTACGCATGCCCGCGAACTGATGAAATCCGGCTTCACCGCCGCCAAGCTCGCCGGCGGTATTTCCAGCTGGAAGGGCGACAACCTGCCGCTGGTGAAGTGATATGAGCAACGTCGTCGTCTATTCCAGCGATTACTGCCCTTACTGTTCGCGAGCCAAGTACCTGCTCGAGAACAAAGGCGTGGCCTTCGAAGAGATCAAGGTCGATGGCAAGCCGCAGGTGCGCGCCGCCATGGCTCAGAAAGCCGGACGCACGTCCGTGCCGCAGATCTGGATCGGCAGCACCCACGTGGGTGGTTGTGATGATTTGTTTGCCCTTGAGCGCGCCGGTAAGCTCGACGCAATGCTCAAGGCCTGTATGCCTTCCCTATAAGACCCCAAGATCAGAAAGGATCTGAGATGACTGACCAACAGAACACTGCAGCTAGCGAAGAAGAAACCGCACCGCAATTCTCCTTGCAGCGCATCTACGTACGTGACTTGTCTTTTGAAGCCCCAAAAAGCCCGGCGATTTTCCGCCAGCAGTGGGAGCCRAGCGTCGGTCTGGATCTGAACACCCGTCAAAAGACCCTGGAAGGCGACTTCCACGAAGTCGTGCTGACCTTGTCCGTGACCGTGAAGAACGGTGACGAAGTTGCCTTCATTGCTGAAGTGCAACAGGCCGGGATCTTCCTGATCAAGAACCTGGACGACGCTTCGATGAGCCACACCCTTGGCGCGTTCTGCCCGAACATCCTGTTCCCGTACGCTCGCGAAACCCTGGACAGCCTCGTGACCCGCGGCTCGTTCCCGGCCCTGATGCTGGCACCGGTGAACTTCGACGCGCTGTACGCGCAAGAGCTGCAACGCATGCAGGCGGCTGGCGAGACTCCGACCGTTCAGTAAGCGCTCGAAGCACCAAAGCAATTTCAGTGTGGGAGCGAGCCTGCTCGCGAATAGGGAGTGTCAGATGACATCAATGTTGGCATCGTGGAACGGTCGCGAGCCTTTGGTGGTGAAGGCGAACAACCGGGGATGACCAAGGCTCTCCAGGCAACTGGCGAGATCGGCGTGGCGTTGCAGGGTGGCATACTCGTGGTAGTCGAGGCCGGCCCGGCGCAGGCGCTTGTCATCCATCTCGAAGCCCAGCGGCTCGATCAAATGCAGGTGGCAGCCACTGTTGGCGCACAGCCTGATTACGTTGCCGGTATTCGGCGGAATTTCTGGTTGAAAAAGGATGACGTGAAACATGCACGGCTCCGAAGGTAAAGATGACGGGCATTCTACGCCGCCAAAGGACCCTCGTTCGAAACTATTCCCGCGAGTGCTCGGTTCGTTGGCAATTGTCGGGATGATGGTGGGGCTGATGATCGGTCGCCTGACTGCGCCCGACCCGACTGTTTTGCAGCAGGTCGAGGTCACCGGCGACGGGCTGGTGGTGTGGTTCAACAACGAACCGAAGAACCACGGCGAGTTTGTGGACGGTAGCCTCGCGTTGCTGTTCGAGGCTGAAGGCCAGGCGCAGAAAGGTCAGCTCAAGCTCAACGACAAGAGCGTCAACTGGCGGGTGCGTTTGAGTGATGGGGGGTTGTTGCTGTCGGTGGTGGCAGCCCGACCACTGCAAGGCGAATGGGCCGGGAGCGAGGTCGATGACCGCTGGCGGCTGGAGATCCATCTCCGGGAGCAATAAAAGAGGGAATCCCCGGCCTGCCTGTACCAAGGCTCCCAAAACGGCGGGGCTCGCGCATTGCGTCGTGAGCCCGGTGTAAAGAAGGAACCCCTGACCTGCCTGTATCAAGGGCCCCAAAACAGGGTGGGCTCGTCGCGAAGGCGGTGTGAGCCCGATGTAAAGAGGGGAATCCCCGGCCTGCCTGTACCAAGGTCCCCGAAACCGGGTAGTGAACTGAATCACTGAATGGACTATTGCAGGGGGCGTGCCAGGTTTTAACAAATAGGTACAGAAAATCGCTTTAAAACGCCGGAGGCCCCGTATATCAGGGCTTTCGTGTTTTTTCGATAGGGGTTCGATTGCGAATACAGGCGGGGTTTTGAATGTGCTTTTGTGCGCGATTGCGGTTCACGGTGCATTGCGGCGGTGCACAGAGCTCGAAAAGCAGGAGCGAGCTTGCTCGCGAAATCGGTGGGTCAGTCCGCATTGATCGTTCCCACGCTCTGCGTGGGAATGCAGCCCGGGACGCTCCGCGTCCCCAGTTGAAGCGGACGCAGAGCGTCCATTGAGGCATTCCCACGCGGGAGCGTGGGAACGATCAATGAGCGGAAGGCTGACTAGCCCTCATCCCCCTCATCATCATCCCCACCATCCACCTTCATCCCCAATTCCTTGATCTTGCGCGTCAGGGTATTACGCCCCCAACCCAGCAAGACCGCAGCATCGCGGCGGCGGCCGGCGGTGTGTTTGAGTGCAGTCTCTATCATGATCCGCTCGAAGGCCGGCACAGCACTGTCCAGCAGGCTCGACTGACCACGCGCCAACGCTTGATCGGCCCACTGGCGCAGCGCTTGCTCCCAGTTGGTCACCGGCGCCGAATCCTGCGGCAGGCTCAGCAGTTCTGGTGGCAGGTCGCTGATGTGCACTTCGCGACCCGATGCCATCACCGTGATCCAGCGGCACGTGTTCTCCAGCTGGCGCACGTTGCCGCCCCACGGCAGGTTCTTCAGGTATTCCTCGGTTTCGCTTTTCAGCAGCTTCGGCTCGACCGCCAGTTCCTGTGCAGCGCGGCTGAGGAAGTGCTTGGCGAGGGTCGGGATGTCTTCGCGACGGTCCGACAGGCGCGGAATGTGGATGCGGATCACGTTGAGGCGGTGGAACAAGTCTTCTCGGAATTTCCCGGCGTGCACCAGGGTTTCCAGGTTCTGGTGCGTTGCGGCGATGATTCGCACATCGACCTTCACCGGCACATGACCGCCAACGCGATAGAACTCGCCGTCGGCCAGTACTCGCAGCAAACGGGTTTGCGTATCGGCCGGCATATCGCCGATTTCATCGAGGAACAACGTGCCGCCGTCCGCCTGTTCGAAACGTCCGCGCCGCAGGTTGGCTGCGCCGGTGAACGCGCCTTTCTCGTGGCCGAACAGTTCGGATTCCATCAAGTCCTTTGGAATCGCCGCCATGTTCAGTGCGATGAACGGTGAGGCCGCCCGTGGGCTGTGACGGTGCAGGGCGTGGGCTACCAGCTCTTTACCGGTCCCGGATTCGCCATTGATCAGCACGGTAATGTTGGAATGGCTCAAGCGCCCGATGGCGCGAAACACTTCCTGCATCGCCGGGGCTTCGCCGATGATTTCTGGCGTACGGGTCAGGGCGACCGGGACTTCCAGGCCTTGCTGTTCCTGGGCGTGCTGGTTGGCGCGCTTGACCAGGGAAACGGCTTCATCGACATCGAACGGCTTGGGCAAGTATTCAAACGCCCCACCCTGATAGGACGCGACAGCGCTATCCAGGTCGGAGTGAGCCGTCATGATAATGACCGGAAGCCTCGGGTGCTGTTCGCGAATCCGTGCCAGAAGCTCCAGGCCGCTGGCGCCCGGCATGCGGATGTCAGAGATGATCACGTCTGGCTGCTGGCGCGCCAGGCGGCTCATCACGCCATCGGCGCTGTCGAAGCTTTGCGTGGTCATGCCTTCCTGCTGCAAGGCTTTTTCCAGGACCCAACGGATAGAACGGTCGTCATCGACGATCCACACGGTTTCACTACGGCTCATGTCGATGTGGCTCCTTGTTCCAGGGGCAGAAAGATCGAGAAAGTGGTGTGGCCTGGGTGGCTGTCACATTCGATCAAGCCCTGGTGCTGGCTGATGATGTTCTGGGTAATGGCCAGGCCTAGCCCGGTACCGTCCGGACGACCGCTGACCATGGGAAAGAAAATGGTTTCCTGAAGGTCGGCGGGAATGCCCGGACCGTTGTCGATGATTTCGATCTTGGTCACCAGGCGATGGCGCACGTGGCCGATGGTGAATTGGCGCATGGCGCGGGTACGCAGGCTGATGCGACCCAGGCGCAGTTCGTTCTGGCTGCTGATGGCCTGYATCGCATTGCGCACGATGTTCAGCACTGCTTGAATCATTTGTTCGCGGTCGATCAGCACGTCAGGAATGCTGGGGTCGTAGTCGCGCACCAAGGTGATGCAACCCTGGCTTTCCGCTGACACCAGTTGGCAGACACGCTCCAACACCTCATGGATATTGCACATGGCCAGCGACGGCAATTTGTTCGAGCCGAGCATGCGGTCGACGAGGTTTCGCAGGCGGTCGGCTTCTTCAATGATCACGTTGGTGTAATCGCGCAGGCTTTCTTCCGGCAGTTCGCGGGCGAGCAATTGTGCGGCGCCGCGAATTCCGCCCAGCGGATTCTTGATTTCGTGAGCCAGACCGCGCACCAGCATCTTGCTGGTTTCCTGCTTCGACAACTGCGCTTCTTCCTTGGTGATCCGCAGCAGGCGGTCACGGGGATGGACTTCCAGCAGCAGCATCGTGCCACCGTTGACCAGGATCGGCGTTACTGCGTAGTCGACGGTCAGGGTCTGGCCGGTGAGGGCGGTGAGCATCGCCTCGCGCTTGGTGAATGGGTGCGCGTGCTCGACTGCCTGGCGCAGGGAGTTCAGCGCTTCGGTGGACTCGGTGAACAACTCGCTGATGAACTGCCCATGGCTGCGTTGACCGCTGGTGGCCAGCAGCATCTCTGCCGCCGGGTTCATGTACTCAAGGCGCAATTCGGCATCGAGCAGGATGGTGGCGGTGGTCAGGTTGTCGAGTAGTAGTCGATGCAGTGCGTCGCTAATGGTCATCAGGACCTCTTTTGGAGCAGGGCGCGCGCAAGAACCAAGCGCTGATGCTGGGAAAATGCAAAAACCAAACCAAGGCTCCGAAAAGAAGCGTTTAAGGCCTGAAACGGGCGTTTTACGCTCGTTTGCGTGGCGTTCTGCCAGCTTCCGCGGGTACTTTCGAACCAAAATGGGTTGCGATATGAGTACGGTGCAACCAATCGCACCAATATAGGGCGCAAAGCTGAACGGCGTTAGAGCAAACGCAAGAAAGGATTTTTTTCCTTTTCCGGTTTGTCTGTGAGCGGGCATTCCGGTCTTTTGCCGTAGTCGACGAGGGCACAGGGTTTGACCTGGCGTTTTTGCGCGAGGGACGTGCGCAGCCTGTGGAGCGGCTGATTGGCGGTTTGTTCGACGGTGCGGCCTTGTTCATCGAGGATTTCAACAGACAGGTTGTGACTGTCACGGTCGATGTTTACTCAGCCTGCACAGCCTCATGGCTTATGCACCCTTTGCACGGTGAGCGTCACCGTCGGACTTTGTTGAAGGACGCTCTCTCCATTGATCACCTGCACCGCCAGGCTGTGTTCGCCACGGTCGATGTTCACCAGTTGCAGGATCGGCACATTGCTCGTTTGCCTGTAGGGTTGGCCATCCAGAAGCAACCGCAACAGGTGCGGCGTTTCTAAGCGAGGTTTGATCAGGACGCTGACGGTGAAAGTACCGTTATTGGCACGTAGGGCCYCCCCGGTGGGCAAGCCAGTCAGTTGCAGCACCTCGTAGGCGCTGTGCGGCGGCTTATGACGGGTGCTTTCGGTAGAGGGGGCGGGAGGAGGCTGGGGTTCCAGGCTATTAAGCGGCGGTAAATCAACCAGCTGTGCCGGGACACCATCGGGCGGTTGATTGCTGTAGGCGGTATYGCCGTCGGCGTCGGTGTATTTATAGATCTGCGCGACGGCGGGCAGGGCGATCAGCAGCAACATCAAAAGCAAACCACGACCCATAAAATCGACCGGAAACGAAAGCGTTGGGGTGCAGCATAGGTCAGGGGCGGTGATTGACCCAAGCCGTTAACATTTCGGAATGATTTACAAATTCCCCCAAACACCACAAAACCCCTGTGGGAGCGAGCCTGCTCGCGAAGGCGGTGTGTCAGTAACATGGCTTCATTGGTCATTAAATCCCGGGCACAAAAAAGGCCTTCCGAAGAAGGCCTCTTTTTTGTCACGCCGCGTGCCGCAGCGCTACCGGATCAGCRGCTGTAGTACAGCTCATATTCCAGTGGGTGTACGAAGGTACGAACCTTGATTTCTTCTTCGCTTTTCAGAGCGATGTAAGCGTCGATGAAGTCGTCGCTGAAAACGCCGCCTTTGGTCAGGAACGCACGACCTTTGTCCAGCTCTTCCAGGGCTTCTTTCAGGCTGCCGCAAACTTGTGGGATCTCTTTCGCCTCTTCAGGCGGCAGGTCGTACAGGTTTTTGTCAGCTGCGTCGCCAGGGTGGATCTTGTTCTGGATGCCGTCCAGGCCAGCCATCAACAGTGCAGCGAAGCCCAGGTACGGGTTGGCTGCTGGATCCGGGAAGCGGGCTTCGATACGGCGAGCGCGAGGACTGGACACGTAAGGAATACGGATCGAAGCGGAGCGGTTGCGAGCCGAGTAGGCCAGCATTACTGGAGCTTCGAAACCTGGGACCAGACGCTTGTAGGAGTTGGTCGACGGGTTGGTGAAGCCGTTCAGTGCCTTACCGTGCTTGATGATGCCGCCGATGAAGTACAGGGCGGTGTCGGACAGGCCGGCATAGCCTTCGCCAGCGAAGGTGTTCTTGCCATCTTTGGCGATGGACAGGTGAACGTGCATACCCGAACCGTTGTCGCCGTACAGAGGCTTAGGCATGAAGGTCGCGGTGCGGCCGTAAGCGACAGCTACGTTGTGTACGCAGTACTTCAGGGTCTGAACTTCGTCAGCCTTGGCAACCAGGGTGTTGAACTTCACACCGATTTCGTTCTGGCCGGCAGTCGCCACTTCGTGGTGGTGAACTTCGATGGTCAGGCCCATTTCTTCCATGGCGTTGCACATGGAGGTACGGATTTCGTGGTCGTGGTCGAACGGTGGAACCGGGAAGTAACCGCCTTTGATACCTGGACGGTGACCATGGTTGCCGCCTTCGATGTCCTGGTCGGACATCCACGAACCTTGCTCGGAGAAAATCTTGAACATCGAGCCGGAGATGTCCGACTTGAACTTCACTTGATCAAAGATGAAGAACTCTGGCTCCGGGCCAACGAATACGGTATCGCCGATACCGGTCGACTTCAGGTATTCCTCGGCGCGGTGGGCGATGGCGCGTGGGTCACGGTCATAGCCTTGCATGGTCGAAGGGTCGATCACGTTGCAGACCAGAATCAGCGTTGGGTCTTCGGTGAACGGATCGAGGACGGCAGTGCTGTCGTCCGGCAGCAGGATCATGTCGGAGGCTTCGATGCCTTTCCAGCCAGCGATGGAGGAACCGTCGAACATTTTGCCTTCTTCGAAGAAAGCGTCATCCAGCGCGTCGCGAGCCGGCATGGTCACGTGGTGCTGAGTGCCTTTGGTGTCCGTGAAGCGCAGATCAATCCATTTGACGTCATGATCTTTGATGAGTTGAACCGACTTCGACATAGTGTCCTCCGGGTGGCTTCGGGCTTAGTAGTGGATGCCCTTGGAATGTGGGTGATGCCGGCGCGAATACTCTGCCAAGGCAACCTGCCTCACAAGGGAGCAAATTGCATGCCAGTGCCCCACCATGGGTTTTTCGCCCCAATTTCATGCTTATAAAGGTACAAACGGTCATTAGACGGAAAATCTCGCCCTACAATGTGGCGCCAAAATCCACAAATGACCTGTTTTGGTGCGCACCAAACCTTCTGCACAATAACTGGTTAAACCTTGAGCAATTTCCGCTATAATCCGCGCCCCCCTTTTTCGGCTGGCCCAGCGCGCGCTGTTTTCATGAAACTAATCGTAAAAGTCTTCCCCGAGATCACCATCAAGAGCCGCCCGGTACGGATGCGTTTCATCCGTCAATTGGCCAAAAACATCCGCACCGTGCTCCGCGACCTGGATCCGGCCGTGGTGGTGAACGGTGTGTGGGACAATCTCGAACTGGAAACCCGCGTCAGCGAGCCGAAAGCCCTGAAGGAGATGACCGAGYGCCTGAGCTGCATGCCGGGCATCGCGCATTTCCTGCAGGTCGATGAATACCCGTTGGGCGACTTCGACGACATTGTCGCCAAGTGCAAGCAGCACTTCGGTGATTCGCTGGCCGGGAAGATCTTTTCGGTGCGCTGCAAGCGCGCCGGCAAGCACGAATTCAGCTCGATGGATGTCGAAAAGTACGTCGGCAGCCAACTGCGTCGTCAGTGTGGCGCCTCCGGAATTTCGCTCAAAGAGCCGGAAATCGAAGTTCGCATCGAAATTCGCGACAAACGGTTGTTCGTGATCCACAGCCAGCACAACAGCATCGGTGGATATCCGCTGGGTGCCTTGGAACAGACGCTTGTGCTGATGTCCGGCGGCTTCGATTCCACCGTGGCGGCGTACCAGATCATGCGCCGTGGCCTGATGAGCCATTTCTGCTTCTTCAATTTGGGCGGAAGGGCCCATGAACTGGGCGTCATGGAAGTCGCGCACTTCATCTGGAAGAAGTACGGAAGCTCCCAGCGCGTGTTATTTGTCAGTGTGCCGTTCGAGGAAGTACTGGGAGAAATTCTCGGGAAAGTCGATAACAGTCATATGGGCGTAGTTTTGAAGCGTATGATGTTGCGCGCTGCTTCCCGTATTGCAGATCGGCTGGACATTGAAGCGCTGGTCACCGGTGAAGCGATTTCCCAGGTGTCGAGCCAGACGTTGCCAAACCTGTCCGTGATCGACTGCGTGACCGACAAGCTGGTCTTGCGTCCGCTGATCGCCAGTCACAAGCAGGACATCATCGATCTGGCCAACGAAATCGGCACGGCCGACTTCGCCAAGCACATGCCGGAATACTGCGGGGTCATCTCGGTGAACCCCAAGACCCACGCCAAGCGTCCGCGCGTGGAGCATGAAGAGAAAGAATTCGACATGGCAGTCCTTGAGCGTGCGCTCGAGAACGCCAAACTGGTACCGATCGATCGCGTCATCGACGAATTGGGCCAGGACTTGCAAATTGARGAAGTCAGCGAAGCGCTGGCGGGGCAAATCATCATCGACATCCGTCACCCGGATGCCGCTGAAGATGACCCGCTGGGCCTCGTTGGCATTGAGGTACAAACGATGCCGTTTTATGCATTGAACGCTCGTTTCAAGGAACTGGACCCTACTCGCCAGTACCTGCTGTATTGCGACAAAGGCGTGATGAGTCGCCTGCATGCCCACCATTTGCTCAGTGAGGGGCATGCCAATGTGCGCGTTTATCGACCGAGCTAAGAGCCCGGGGCTGTTTGCCTGTGGCCTGCGTCATCGGCCCCCCGACTCTGCCGTCAAGCTGTAACGGCAAGGCCTGACTCTACTGTTAATCGCTGCCAAGACTTGTCAGCACACCGAATCCTCTGATCGAGATACACAAGTGATCGAAAATCTACGCAACATCGCCATCATTGCTCACGTTGACCATGGTAAAACCACCCTGGTAGACAAACTCTTGCGTCAATCCGGCACCCTGGAGCGCAACGAGCTCAACGACGAGCGCGTGATGGACTCCAACGACCAGGAGAAAGAGCGCGGTATTACCATTCTGGCGAAAAACACCGCCATCAACTGGAACGGCTACCACATCAACATCGTGGACACCCCGGGCCACGCCGACTTCGGCGGCGAAGTTGAACGCGTAATGTCGATGGTTGACTCCGTTCTGCTGCTGGTTGATGCCCAAGACGGCCCTATGCCGCAAACCCGTTTCGTGACCAAGAAGGCTTTCGAAGCCGGCCTGCGTCCAATCGTGGTCATCAACAAGGTTGACCGTCCAGGCGCGCGTCCGGACTGGGTTCTGGACCAGATCTTCGACCTGTTCGACAACCTCGGTGCTACCGAAGAACAGCTGGACTTCAAAGTCGTCTACGCCTCGGCCCTGAACGGCATTGCCGGTCTGGAACACACCGACATGGCTGAAGACATGACCCCGCTTTACCAGTCGATCGTCGACAACGTACCTGCGCCGAAAGTCGACCGTGACGGTCCGTTCCAGATGCAAATCTCCGCTCTGGACTACAACAGCTTCCTGGGTGTTATCGGCGTTGGCCGTATCGCTCGTGGTCGCATCAAGCCGAACACTCCGGTTGTCGCTATCGACGCCGACGGCAAGAAGCGTAACGGTCGTATCCTGAAGCTGATGGGTCACCACGGTCTGCACCGCATCGACGTTGAAGAAGCAGCTGCCGGCGACATCGTCTGCATCAGCGGCTTCGACCAGCTGTTCATCTCCGACACTCTGTGCGACCCACTGAACGTCGAAGCGATGAAGCCGCTGACCGTTGACGAACCAACCGTTTCCATGACCTTCCAGGTAAACGACTCGCCTTTCTGCGGTAAAGAAGGCAAGTTCGTGACGTCCCGTAACATCAAGGAACGTCTGGACAAGGAACTGCTCTACAACGTTGCCCTGCGCGTTGAAGAAGGCGACACCGCCGACAAGTTCAAAGTCTCCGGCCGTGGTGAGCTGCACCTCTCGGTACTGATCACCTGACCAACATGGTTCCGGATGGCAAGGGCCGTGTGCGCCTTGAGTACAACATCCCGGCTCGTGGCCTGATCGGTTTCCGTAACGAGTTCCTGACCCTGACCTCCGGTGCAGGCATCCTGACCTCGATCTTCGACCGTTACGACGTGATGAAGTCCGGCGATATGTCCGGCCGTCAGAACGGCGTGCTGGTTTCGGTTGCTACCGGTAAGGCTCTGACTTACTCGCTGGAAACCCTGCAAGCTCGCGGCAAACTGTTCCTGGGTCACGGTGAAGACGTGTACGAAGGTCAAATCGTCGGCATCAACAGCCGCGACAACGACCTTGGCGTTAACCCAACCAAAGGCAAGAAGCTCGACAACATGCGTGCTTCGGGTAAAGACGAAACCATCGCTCTGGTTCCGCCTATCCGCTTCACCCTGGAACAGGCCCTGGAATTCGTTCAAGAAGACGAATTGTGCGAAGTCACTCCTAAGTCCATCCGTCTTCGCAAGAAGATCCTGGGCGAAAGCGAGCGTACCCGCGCTGCGAAGAAGTCCGGTAACTAAGTTAATTAGTTAGCTGACAAAAAAACGCCCCCGACCGCAAGGTCGGGGGCGTTTTTGTTTGTCTGGCTGTAGCAACTCGTTCGCCTCTGTAGCAGCTGTCGAGCCCCAGCGAGGCTGCGTCCGAGTGCGCAGCAGTCGTAAATTCTGTGAATGTAGTCCCCAGGAATCACCGTGGCGCACGGTTTAACGACTGCTGCGCASTCGGACGCAGCCTCGCTGGGGCTCGACAGCTGCTACGGGGGGCGATGGGAGTTTAGAACTTCTCGAGGGGCCGGCGGCTGGCGCTGGTCTCACGCGCCACTTCCTTGGGCTTGTACGCGCAATACCCTGGACGCGGCCCGATTTTCGGGTGGTTGCGGCAAGTGTCCGGGCGCTTTTCATAAATAGTGCACAGACGGCTCTTACGATCCAGATAGAGGCAATCGTTGTTGCTCATGCGCTGGAGGGTGAAGATCTCGGTTTTCTGGCTGTAACGCTCGACGATCCCTTCCTTCTGCAGGCGCTTGGCGATGTTCTTCGCCGGCTCGCCGCGCTCGAATTCGTCGACGATACCGATGCGGATCAGATCCTTGATCTTGACCTCGACCGGCAGCGTGCAGCAGCTGGAGACGCAGGAACCGCACATCGGCGCAGAGTACTTGGCCCAGGTATCGAGGCGATCGATCTCTGCGGCGGCGATCAGATTGGGTTTCATCATCGGTTGTTACCAGCACGTGCATCAGGGCGCGCGATCATACCGGGACTGGTGGATTTTTGAACAACCTTTCGCCAGATATTTTCTCGATCACCCAATTGGCACCGCTAATCCGGCACGGCCCCTGCATTGATTCAGGCACAAGACAAGGTAATGCCGACCGATCTTGCACTCTCAGGAAAAACTGCCGAACCAGAGCCCCCACCGTCTGTCAGACCGTCTAGGCTCAACAACTCCACGCTCGCTCGAGGTCCTATCGATGACTCAAGAACCACTTGTTCGCGAAGCAGAGGTGGCCGCATTCCGCGACGCCGTCTTGACCAAACTCACCTACGCGGTGGGTAAAGACCCGGATCATGCCTTCGACCACGACTGGTTTGAAGCCATCGCCCTGGCGGCACGGGACCACATGGTCGAGCACTGGATGGATCACACCCGGCAGATCTACCGCAAAGGGCAGAAGCGGGTTTATTACCTCTCCCTGGAATTCCTCATCGGCCGGCTGCTCTACGACAGCCTGAGCAACCTTGGCCTGCTGGACGTCGCCCGTGAAGCGCTGACCGAGCTTGGGGTCGACCTCGAACGCATTCGCCTGCTGGAGCCCGACGCAGCCTTGGGTAACGGCGGCCTCGGTCGTCTCGCGGCGTGCTTTATGGAAAGCATGTCGACCCTCGGCATCGCCGGCCACGGTTACGGCATTCGTTATGAACACGGCTTGTTTCGCCAGGCCATCGTCGATGGCTGGCAACAGGAGCAGACCGAACACTGGCTGGACTTCGGCAACCCCTGGGAATTCGAACGACCAGAAGTCGTTTACGCCATCGGCTTCGGCGGCGGCGTCGAAACCGTCATCGATGAAAACGGCAAATCCAAACAAGTCTGGACCCCGGCAGAAACCGTGCGAGCGATTGCTTACGACACCCCGGTGGTCGGCTGGCGTGGGGCGAGCGTCAACACGTTGCGTCTGTGGCGTGCCCGAGCGATGGAAGATTTGCACCTGGAGCGCTTCAACGCCGGTGACCATTTGGGTGCGGTAGCGGAGGTGGCTCGCGCCGAAAGTATTTCTCGCGTGCTTTATCCAGCGGACAGCACCGAGGCGGGCCAGGAACTGCGCCTGCGTCAGGAATACTTCTTCGTCGCCGCGTCCTTGCAGGATTTGCTGCGCCGCCATCGCAACATGCACACCTCGGTGCTGACCCTGGGCGATCACGCGGCAATCCAGCTCAACGACACTCACCCCTCGATTGCCGTGGCCGAATTGATGCGCCAGCTGGTCGATGTCTACGACGTGGCGTGGGATGCGGCATGGCAAATCACCGTCGACACGCTGTCGTACACCAACCATACGCTGTTGCCCGAAGCGCTGGAAACCTGGCCGGTCGGTTTGATGGAGCGCATGTTGCCGCGGCACATGCAGATCATTTACCTGATCAACGCCCATCATATCGACTCCCTGCGGGCCAAAGGCATTCACGACTTCGACGTGCTGCGCGCGGTCTCGCTGATCGAGGAAGACAACGGCCGCCGTGTGCGCATGGGCAACCTTGCGTTCCTTGGCTCCCACAGCGTCAACGGCGTGTCCGGGCTGCACACACAGCTGATGCGCAAAACCGTATTCTCCGAACTGCACAAGCTCTATCCGGACCGGATCAACAACAAGACCAACGGCATCACCTTCCGCCGCTGGCTCTACCAGGCCAATCCCGAACTGACGTCGATGATGGTCGATGCCCTCGGGCCGGATTTGCTGGATAACCCCGAAGGGCGCTTGCTCGACCTGGCGCCATTTGCCGAAAAAGCCGCGTTCCGCAAGGCGTTCGCCGAACAGCGGCTGCACAGCAAAAAAGCCCTGGCGTATCTGATTCACGAGCGGCTGGGGGTGGCGGTCAACCCGGCGGCGATGTTCGACGTTCAGGTCAAACGGATTCACGAATACAAACGCCAGCTGCTCAACCTGATGCACACCGTGGCGTTGTATCAGGCGATTCGGGCCGAGCCGGAAATCGACTGGGTGCCACGCGTGAAGATCTTCGCCGGCAAGGCCGCCGCCAGTTATCACCAGGCCAAGCTGATCATCAAGCTGACTAACGACATCGCCCGGGTGGTGAACAACGACCCGACCGTGCGCGGCCTGCTCAAAGTGGTGTTTTTGCCCAACTACAACGTCAGCCTGGCGGAGAGCATTATTCCGGCGGCGGATTTGTCGGAGCAGATTTCCACCGCAGGCTTCGAGGCTTCCGGCACCAGCAACATGAAGTTCGGCCTCAACGGTGCACTGACCATTGGCACCCTGGACGGCGCCAACGTAGAAATGTCCGAGCGCATCGGCGTCGAACACATGTTCATCTTCGGCCTCAGTGCGCAGCAGGTTGAGGCCCGCAAACAGAACCACGAATTCAATGCGACGCCGGACATCGCGGCGTCCCATCGACTCAATGACGTGCTGCAAGCGATTCGCGGTGGGGTGTTCTCGCCGGATGATCCGTCCCGCTACACCGGGCTGATTGATTCGCTGGTGGATTACGACCGCTTCCTTGTTTGCGCCGATTTCGACTCTTACTGGAATGCACAGATGCGCGTCGAAGCCCATTGGCACGATTCCAAGGAATGGTGGCGCTCGGCAGTGTTGAACACGTCGCGGATGGGCTGGTTCTCTTCAGACCGGACCATTCGCGAGTACGCTACGGAGATCTGGAAGGCACTGGAGTAACTTTTCGCAATAATTGCATGCAAGGCCCGGCGGGTATTGGGCCTGACCGATATACTAAGCACCAGTTTCAGTGAGCGCTGCGCGCTCAATCGCGGGCAAGCCATGCTCCCACAGGTCAATTCTGTGGGAGCRTGGCTTGCCCGCGATGACGTCCGCGCAGGCGCCACAACGCAATGGGCCGCTTAGGGATATCGACCATGCAATGGATTTTCATGCTGATTGGGCTGGCGCTCGGCTGGATGCTTGGCTGGATACTTGACGAGTCGTTCGGCGATGCGCTGTTTGGCGCGTTGCTCGGCTTGAGTATCGGCCTGGCCATTCGCGTCGCCCGTTTAGGTTCACAAGCTTCCAGGCAGCACACTCTGCTGGAGCAGACGCAGGTTGCGCTGAATGCAGTGCAGCAACGTCTGGCCTTGCTGGAAGTGTCTGGCGTCAAAGTGCCTGAAGCCGGCGAGCCGGTACCGCCTACTGAATTCACCCTCGACGAAACCGCTGTCGAAACCCCGGAACTGATCTGGGACCTGCCCCCCGAACTCGAACCGATCACCGCTGTGGCGACTGAAACCAGCCAGCCACTGCCTGGCGATGCCTGGAAACCCGAACCGCAGGCCAGCGCCACCCCGCGCGGCCCTAACCTCATTGATCGCGCCATCAGTGGCGCCCGCGCCTGGCTGTTCGGTGGTAACACCGTGCTGCGGGTCGGCGTTGTGCTGTTGTTCCTCGGTCTGGCCTTTCTGCTGCGGTATGCGACCGAAGGCATGGTCGTGCCGATTGAGCTGCGTTACGCCGGCGTCGCGGCGGCTGCGTTGGGGCTACTCGGTTTGGGTTGGTGGCTGCGTCATCGCAACAATAATTACGCGTTGATGCTGCAAGGTACCGGCATTGCCGTGCTGTACTTGACGGTGTTCGCCGCCATGCGTTTGCATCCGCTGCTGGAACCGACGGCAGCGCTTGGCTTGCTGGTGGCGGTGACGGCGTTCTCAGCGATTCTGGCGATCACCCAGGATTCATTGGCGCTGGCCTGCGTGGCCGCGCTGGGCGGTTTTGCCGCGCCGATTCTGACCTCTACCGGTGCCGGCAGCCACGTCGCGTTGTTCAGCTACTTCACCTTGCTCAACGCTGGCATCCTCGCCATCGCCTGGTTCAAGGCCTGGAGATTGCTCAACCTGATCGGCTTTGCCGGCACGTTCAGCATCGGTTTCGCTTGGGGGCTGCGTTCCTACACGCCAGAGTTGCTGTGGAGTACCGAGCCGTTCCTGATTGTGTTTTTCCTGATGTACCTGGCCATCGGTCTGTTGTTCGCCCGGCGCAAGTTGCTGGCCGTGAGCGACGCGCCGCAAGACGACAGCCGCGAGGCGCTGCTGCGCTGGTC
>NZ_JBFUKU010000329.1:0-5533 GCF_056400685.1 Pseudomonas sp. P5_A12
CCTTGAGCAGAGAATAGAAGAAAAGTCCGCCCCGTACGTCAGGCGAGACCAGAAGGCGCCGAATGGTCGTTATGTAAGTTGACGTCAGAGTGATGGCACTCTTTCATGTTGCACCCGATACAAATGTGGGAGCGAGCCTGCTCGCGATTGCGGTCTTTCAGACAACAGAGAGGTTGGATGTCAGTGCCTCATCGCGAGCAGGCTCGCTCCCACATTTGTATCGGGTGCAACATGAAAGAGTGCCATCACTCTGACGTCAACTTACATAACGACCATTCGGCGCCTTCTGGTCTCGCCTGACGTACGGGGCGGACTTTTCTTCTATTCTCTGCTCAAGGATATCGACAGTAATCACTGGAACGAGACAGCCCCTCTGTGGGGGCTGAATACCGGATCTACCGAGGGTCGCCGCCATGTCGCGCAACCTCTGTCTCACCCGTCAATGCCTGGGCCTTGTAACCCGTATCGAGTGTGCCATCCGCCCTTTGGCGGGAGATACGGGCATGTGGACCTTGCTCTTCGCCGCCGGGATGGCCGGCGAGCAGCCCTCGGCCATCAAGGCGCAAGGCCCGTTTCATGGCCCTGTCGTGGCCGAATCAATCCTCGACACCATCGTTGAAAGCCTGACCTTGCACGGCTACGAACTGGCAGACGATCCACAAATCTGGTGCCTGCACCTGCAAGCCCAACTGCGGGAAATCAACGGTGGCCGTTGCCGTAATCTCGGTGGCTTCGAATACCGGCCCGATCACTGAACGGGTTATTGATCAAGTTCACTTGGATCAGTTGTGGCCAGTTTGACCTCGAAACCATATTGCACAGTGGTCAGTTCGGTGCGCTGATAGCTTTCCAGGTGTGTCGGCTGACCATAAAAGTAATGCACCTCGAATAACGCCGGGCCTTCGGCGCTTGCGTCATGGGTGACCGCAAGAATCTCTTTCAGGTAGTTCCCGCTGTCGTCCTTGGCGAAAAATCGCCAGTCCTGCGCAGGAAACAGCTTTACATTCACCACCAGCGCATTGCCTTTGAGTTCCAGGCCCTTGGGCAATTTCCGGGTGTCGAACGTCTGTTTCTCGATCGTGGCCAGAAACAACGGCATGGAGCCCACTGCATACGCCGGCGTTTGCGCAAACAGGTTCAGATCGTAGGTGATGGTGCCGCGCAGAGGGTCGACCTGATACGCCTGCGATGGCAGTTCGATCGGCTCATCGCGTTTGCCGCTACTGTCCGCGGTAAAAAAACTGAGCGGGCTATCGCCAGGACTGAAGGTGCTGCCGAGCAACTCGTCATTGAAACTTCTGGGGTGATCGAATTCGATGCGCGCGGCGCTAGGGTCCTCCACCGACTGATTGATTTTGATGCTTTTTTTCAGCTGCTCCTCCCTCAGTGTCGCGCCCTTGAGCCAGTTCGCCGTCTGATCGTCATACACCACTACCGGTAAGGTCAGTGGCGGGATGGTTTTTTCCGTGGTGTGCGGGTCGAATCGGCGTATCGGCAGGTTGAGGTCTTTACGGGTTACGGTAGCCTCCGAGAAGTCCAGCAGACTGACCTCAAGGGTCTCGATCGGCCCGTTGAAGTACACTTTGGAATATTGCCGTCCCTGCTGCTGCTCGAATGTGCGCTGTTCTTCATTGAGCTGTTGTTCGAAGGCCTCGCTCCAGGTCTTCTGCTGCTGCATTTTCGTCAGTTGTTTTTGATAGAAGGCAATTTGCGTGGCGGCTTCGTTGATCGAGCCTGCGCGTGAGAGAAATTGCCCTGTGGTGTCTTTGGCCTGAACAATCAGTGGGATCAACCGGGTTTCAGCGACTTCGGGGGACAGTGGCGCGCTGTTGCTGTATTCAATTTCGGCGTAGTTCTTTTCAAGCTTCAACAGGGTGACGCTGAGGTTGTCGTTGGTGCGCGTCTGGCCGACGTCCTTTTTGGTCAGATCGAAGCTGTAGAGCCGGCGCGGCGCAATCATTTCGACTTTGCCCTGCAGGCTCACCGGTTGCGGCTGGTTTTTTTTGTCGACATCCAGGCCGTTGATGAAGGGGTAGGCCACCGTCAGGTCATCGGGGCTGGTCAGGTTGGAGCTCGACGGGCTGAACTGGATGCCGGGATCGGTTTCCGACCATTCGGGCTGGAAGGGGATGACCCGTTTGTTGTTCAGTGTCACCGATTGCCATTCCAGGCCATGGGGGAAAAGGAACGCCGCCGGAATACTGAAGTTGAAGGGGAATACCGGTTGCAGATCGGTCAGGTAATCGGAGCTGGAATCCTTGTGCAGCACGAACAGTCCATTGATGTAGGTGTCGACCAGAGCCTGGGGCGTGGGGTAGTGCTTGAGCAAGGCGAGGGCGTCTTCGCCGTATTCGGTTTCCACCGGTTTACTGTCGAGCTTGAGTTGCGCACGTTCGAGCAACAAGAGTGAGCCGCCGAGTTCAGAGACCGCGTCCTTGAGCTTCGGGTCCTGGATCTGATCCAGCGATTGCTCGAACTGTGCGGTTTTTTTCTCGAGGCTGACCTGACGCTCATCCTCGCTGGGCGAGCAGCCGCTCATCAGCAGGATCAGGCAAATGCCGGTACTCGTTAAAGGCAATCGCACATCCATTTTCCAGTCTTCCTGTCCGACGTTGCTGAGCGGTCAATAGTCTGGACACTAGCAGAAAAACTTTGTGACACAGGCGCATGTAGCGGATTTTTCGACGGTTTCTGGCTGCTTCTGGGTATACACAGGTGGCTGGTATACTCGCGGCCATTTTCAACCCACGTGTGAGATTCAATGGAACGCTTTATCGAAAATGCAATGTACGCCTCCCGCTGGCTGCTGGCACCGATCTACTTCGGGCTATCCCTTGGTCTGCTGGCGCTGGCGCTGAAGTTCTTCCAGGAAGTTTTTCACGTTATCCCTAACGTCTTCTCGATGGCAGAGTCGGATCTGATTCTGGTGTTGTTGTCGCTGATCGACATGGCGCTGGTGGGCGGTTTGCTGGTGATGGTGATGATTTCCGGTTACGAGAACTTCGTTTCTCAATTGGATATTGATGACAGCAAGGAAAAGCTCAACTGGTTGGGCACCATGGATTCGTCTTCGCTGAAGATGAAAGTGGCCGCTTCCATTGTGGCGATTTCCTCCATCCACCTGTTGCGGATCTTCATGGACGCCAAGAACGTCGATCCTGAACATTTGAAGTGGTATGTGATCATTCACATGACGTTCGTGGTGTCGGCGTTTGCGATGGGCTATCTGGACAAGCTGACCAAGCACTGATCTGTACAGCCCCCTGTAGGAGCCTGRCTTGCCAGCGATGGCATCACCGCGGTTTATCGTCAGACTGAGTTGATGCCATCGCTGGCAAGCCAGGCTCCTRCAGGGTATTTGGTCGAACCGGACAGGTGGTGTGATTACTGGCTTGTACTTTGATGCGCCGAAGCCTATCCCTGTAAGTAGTCTTGGCTCGCCACTGTTTGAGGTGCATTCATGAACCTTGTTGAACTACGCGCTTATGCCATCGCAGGGAAAGTCGATGAGTTGAACCTGATCTCCATGGAGGGCGGGATCTACCTGCTGGAGGCGCGCATGCATGGTGCCGCGTATCCGCTGAGTGATGCCCACGACCAAATGCTTCAACTGCGCTCGGTCGAGCACGCACGGCAAGTGCTTCATGCCTTCCCTTCCTTGCCTTTCAACCTTGTTCACGCCTCGGTACATGATGAAATGTGCGGGCTGGGTGCAATCGTGGGGGAAAGCCTGAAGGTGCCGATAGCCTTCCGTTCTGCCTGGCATCTCTGACGGCTCTCATCAACGCAATGACATCTGTGCTAGTCTGCTGGCCCTTTTGATTCCGGGCGCTCCGGGATGCGCTGTGCGAGCACGGCAAGTTCCTGAGCCGTCCGCACAGCGGAGCAATGTCATGTCCGAAGTAAATCTGTCCACCGACGAAACTCGCGTCAGCTACGGTATTGGCCGTCAGCTGGGCGACCAACTGCGCGACAACCCGCCACCGGGCGTTAGCCTGGACGCGATCCTGGCTGGCCTGACTGACGCCTTCAACGGCAAGGAAAGCCGTGTTGACCAGGAAGCGATGGGCGCGAGCTTCAAGGTGATCCGCGAAATCATGCAAGCCGAAGCCGCTGCCAAAGCTCAAGCCGCTGCTGGCGAAGGCCTGGCCTTCCTGGCTGAAAACGCCAAGCGTGAAGGCATCACCACCTTGGCTTCCGGCCTGCAATTCGAAGTGCTGACTGCCGGTGACGGCGCCAAGCCAACCCGTGAAGATCAAGTGCGCACTCACTACCACGGCACCCTGATCGACGGTACTGTGTTCGACAGCTCCTACGAGCGCGGCGAGCCGGCAGAATTCCCGGTTGGCGGCGTGATCGCTGGCTGGACCGAAGCCCTGCAACTGATGAACGCCGGCAGCAAATGGCGTCTGTACGTGCCGAGCGAGTTGGCTTACGGCGCTCAAGGCGTTGGCAGCATTCCGCCGCACAGCGTACTGGTATTCGACGTCGAACTGCTCGACGTTCTGTAATACCCGGTCCGATATCACATCGGGCTAATGTGGGAGCGAGCCTGCTCGCGATGCGGTCATCTCGGTTTTCCTGTGAAGCCGCAGTGATGCTATCGCGAGCAGGCTCGCTCCCACAGTTCTTTGTGCAGTCTCATATTTCGATCTTGTGGTGCAGTTCACTCGACGGGCGCAACGCCCGGGCGTAGCAGAACAGAAACACATTACGCACCTGTTCCTTGAGCACCACCGGCTCGCTGGAACTCAAGTCGCTGACGTCCAGATCCCCCTGATCCTGCAGTTCGCTCAAGGCTTCTTCTTCAAGCACCGCACAGATTTCCCCGGTTTCCCGATGCAGGATCCTGAGGTAAGGGTGTGGGCGGTCCAGCCAGGCATCGATCAAATAAGTCATGGTTCTCATCTCCATTGGTTGGCTTTCAATGAGAATAATTCTTATTCATCAAATAGCAAGGGTCTATTGGCGGATTGGGATTTTTTCTGGGTAAAGATTGCGTCAGGTCAAAACGGCTGGCGTTTGGCTATTGCGCGTGCAGACGGGATGAAGCGGGAGGAGGGCGAAGCACCATCCCACGCAGGGCGCGGGATGGAATACAGAAGATTCAGGCTTTTCTGACGAACTCGGATTTGAGCTTCATCGGGCCGATGCCGTCGATCTTGCAGTCGATGTCGTGATCGCCATCGCACAGACGGATGTTCTTGACCTTGGTGCCGACCTTGACCACCAGCGACGTGCCTTTGACCTTGAGGTCCTTGATCACGGTGATGGTATCGCCGTCCTGCAGGACATTGCCGACCGAATCCTTTTTCACGGTGTCATCGGACGCCACTTCGGCTTCGCCGCTGGCGGACCATTCGTGCGCGCACTCGGGGCAGATCAGCTGTGCACCGTCTTCATAGGTGTATTCGGAATTGCATTTTGGGCAGGGTGGCAACGTGCTCACTAAAGCTCCTTGAATTCAGGATGGCTAAAAAGCGCACATTATATAGGGTTTTAGGTGGGAGGTGGGGYAGCGCGGTCCCTGTGG
>NZ_JBFUKU010000330.1:0-5511 GCF_056400685.1 Pseudomonas sp. P5_A12
GTGGCCGGCGTATCAAACCGCTGGAAGATGTGTTCGCCGAGTACGGTGAACGCGTTTTGGCGGTGGCCCTGGATGTGACTGACGAAGCTCAGGCACTTGCCGCGGTCGAGACTGCCGTCGCGCGTTTTGGCCGAATCGATGTGCTGGTTAACAACGCCGGTTATGGGCAACTGGCGCCCTTTGAAGACAATCTCGCCAATGAAGCCGATACGCAGTTCGCGACCAACGTGTTTGGTGTGTTCAACGTCTGCCGTGCCGTATTGCCCGTCATGCGTGCGCAACGCAGCGGTCACGTATTCAACGTGTCTTCGATGGGTGGCGTTGTCGGGATGGGTGGTGCGGCACTGTACTGCGCATCGAAATTTGCCGTGGAAGGTTTTTCCGAGTCCCTGGCCCTGGAAGTGGCGCAGTTCGGCATCAAGGTGACGCTGGTGGAACCTGGGGTTTTCCGTACCGACTTCCTCGACCCCAGCTCCGCTGTCTTTGGTACCCGTGGGCTGGAGGATTACGCCGCATTCACGGCCAAGGTCAAAGGCGCTTCGGCCGCCTACAACCATCAGCAAACCGGCAACCCGGCGAAGCTGGGTGACGCGCTGGTGCACCTGGCTAACAGTGAACATCCGCCGTTGCGTTACCTGGCCGGCTCCGACGCTTATCAGCAAGTCAGCAACAAGCTCAACAATATGCTCGCGGAAATCGAGCTGTGGCGACAACTGTCCTATTCCACCGACGGCCTATAAACCGCCAGTGCGCACAGCCTTTATGACAAGGCTGTGCGCACTCGGGTGATCAACCCTTACTGCTTGATGAAATAACGCACAAACAACTGCCCCTCTTCGAACCGATACAACTCGATCGTCTCGATTCCGCCTTCCTGCTCGCGAAATGCATTCAGGTGATGGCACGCGGCTTCATTGCCATTAACGATGCACTGCCGCACCTCGACGCGAATCTTCGGTTGCTGTTGCGCCCACATGCCTTCCAGCACCTGCCAGGCATCGTGCTGGGGTTTGCCGACGTATTCGATACTCAAGCCATTGGCCGCGACGCTGCGGTAATGGGCAAAAAAGCCCTCTTTATCACCTCGATTCCAGCAGTCGATCTGGCCGTGCAGGAAGTGCTCGATTGCGTGTTTGTCCATGCTCATATCACGTTCATCCTCGGGTGGGGTTCAGGCGTGTTGCCGTTGCTGCAGAGTGCGCTGAAGCGCCAGAAATGCCGGTTCCATCTTCAACCACAACAAAATGGTCGGGCCGATAATGGCGCAGCAGAAACAGCACACCAGCACCGCTGAATAGCTGCCGTACCTATCGTAAAGATGGCCGAACAACATGGGCACCAGCCCGGCAGCAATGGTGATCAGGCACAGGTGTAAACCAAAGATCCGCGCGTAGTCTTTCAGGCCGAAATAACGTGCCATCAGGAATGCCGCCAGATCGAATTCAGCCCCGGCACTTGCGCCGATACAGAGGGTGGCAAGCACCATTAACGGTGTGCTCTGCGCCCCGCCAAAGAGAAAGATCGCGCAGCCAAGCGCAGGTAGCGCCAGGCTCACCGCAGCCACCAGAGAAGGTGAAAAGCGGTCGAGCATGTAGCCCACCAACAAACGCCCGCCGATGATGGAAATACCAAAGGTGCTGAATATCTGGCTGGCCTGCTGACCACTCAAGCCTTTGCTTTGCAACATCGGCACCATGTTGGTGACCATACCTACGGTCAACGATACCGACAGTATCAGCGCGATGTTAAAGCCCCAGTATTTCCCGGAGCGCAACGCTTGTTGAAAGGACATGCCGGCCAGTTCCGGGAGTTCTTTGTGCGTCGTCGCTTCAGTGCTGGCGTGCGGCGCCGGCATGCGCAACCACATCAATGACAAGGGCAGCGTAAACAGCAGAGGCATCGCCCCCAATGCAATAAAACCCGCCTGCCAGCCATAGCTGGCAATCAACCGCGACAGTAGCGGCGGCAGAATCATTGCCACCAACCCGGTTCCACACAGAATCACTGCCAGCGCCAGACCACGGTTGCGCTCGAACCAGAGATTGACCAGTTGCGTCCAGGTGATCGCAATGGTGCCGGCACAGATGATCGGTATGCTGAAAAATGCCAGGTACAACCAACCAATCGAGCCCTGAATTTGGGTGATCGCAAAATAACCGACGATCTGCAGCACGATCGAAACAATCGCCACTCGACGCAAACCGAAACGGCGGTAGAGCCAGCCGACCAACTGCGTGGAAATCGCCACACCGGCGAACAGGAAGGTGATCGAAGCCTGCAAGTCGCCACGGCTCCAGCCGAAGGCCTGTTCCAGCGGAATGACGAGGGTGCCAAAGGCATACAGCAGTGCAGCGGAAAGGCTGGTGCAGATGCCAAACAACCCCAGCAGCACCACGCGCCAGCCACGCTTGAACTCCGAGAAATCATTGCCACCATGGGCCGTAACGCTGCTATTGCGTGTATCTGTTGTCATGACCTGACTCCCTGCGCGAGCCGCCATCGCGGACGCGCGACATGCTTAATGGCCCTTGAGGATTTCTTCGACTTTGGGCAGCGCGATCATGGTGGCGCCGCCATCCACCAGCAGCGACGTGCCGGTGATATAGGAAGCCTCGTTGGAAGTGAGGAACATCACGGCATTGGCAATATCAGCAGTCTCGCCCAGGCGCCCAACCGGGAAGTGTGCGGCGAGTTTGTGCGGCAGTTCATTGCCCAGGGTTTCCAGCATGTGGTCAGTGCCAATCAGGCCGGGTTCGACAACGTTGACCAAGATATTCATGGCGCCGAACTCCACCGCCAAACCGCGGGCGAACGCATTCATGAATGCTTTGCTCGAACTATAGGCAATCAGTCGTGGTGTGTATTTGCGGTTGGCTTCGCCGGAGGAGATGAAAATCAGCCGGCCTTTGTCGACAGCTTTGGACAGGTAAGGTGCGCTGTCCTTGGCCAACCAGAACAACGACTGAATATTGCTGCGAACAATGTGATCGAAGGTGTCATCGGCCATTTCGGCGATCAGTCCGTGACTGGTATCGGCGGCGCAATGCACCACGATATCCAGGCCGCCAAAACGCTCTACGCCACCTTGCACCATCGACTTGATCGCCTCGCGGTCGGCGATGTCTCCACCGACCAGGCAGGCTTCACCGCCCAGGGCCTTGATTTGCCCAATGGTTTCTTCGCCATATCGAGCAGTGCGTGCCGACACCACCACTTTGGCGCCCTCACGGGCATAGGCCAGGGCAATGGCGCGTCCCATGCCTCGACCGGCACCGGTGACCAGCACGACTTTGTCGCGAAATTTCATCGTGATTCCTCATTGTTGTTATTAGTAGAGGCTTTTGATGCAGCACGTGCGCCGGGTTGCTGATCGCAACCAGGCGCACCCAGCTTATTTACAGATCCTTGCCTGGAACGTTACGGGCCGAGCCGTTACGCCGGTCCGACTCGCCCCAGCCCAGCCAGTGCGAAGGCTCGCGTGTGTCGCCAACTCGACGCCAACGCCCTTCCTGCTGCGCCGTGACCGGGAAACCACCAACGAAGTCGATCATTTCGCCCTTCTCGTCAGGCAGGAATTCCCACTCTTCCTTGCCTTCCAGCACGATTTTGGCGGACTTCAAAAAGTAACTACCGTCCTTGTGCTCGGTCTGTCCTTCGATATCGGTGGTGACCCGTACCTCGCCTTTTTCATTGTTAAAAATGGCATAACCCAGGTGGTCGTGACCGACCATGAATGAACCGGTATCCCACGTGCCGTCTTTATAAACGGTGACAAAGGACCACCAGATCACATGCTTGTTGTTGTTCACCACCAGGTCTTTCTTGAAGTGGATGGCGCCGCCTTCAGCCATGTAGAACTGGTCCAGCGCCATGGCGCCTTTCACCGGACGCCCCTCGCAGACACCGGCGATATCCCACAACTGTGAAACGTAAAAGGTGCCCCACTCCACACCCGGCAAGTACCACTGCAAACCCGGTCCGAGCAGACGACCTTCGAGGTGAAACAAGCCTTCTTCTTTCCAGGTCAGGCGCTCACTGCTGGCCGTGATTTCCCAGCCATTACCGGGTTCACCCGGTTGGCTGGCCCAGCGTGCGGTATCACCTTCCAGGCTATGCACAGGCAGTGGCGTCAGTGCCTGCCCGGCCATTTTTTCGTGGTCCATGCGCAGGTGGACGTTGTCGACGTGGTTGTTCAGGTAGTAGAACTTGGTCGGGTTCGGCGTTCCATTGGGCGCCATCAGCGACCGCACGAACGAATAGATATTGCCCTGTTCATCGCGCACCGATCCAAATGGCGAGCTCTTGCTCAAATGCAGGCCGAAGAAGCCGCGTTCGGCAGACATCGAAGCGCCAGTGACCTTGTGCGGACCGACCAGTTGTTGGAAGCCGAAATCACCGCGTTCTGGAATGGTTTTAAACGTTCTCATAATGCCCTCTGTTGTTTTTGTTAAGGCTTGGAAACGACTTTGAATCGTGGATCAGTCCCAGATCACCGGAAGCGTCGATACGCCACGCAGCTGCGCTCCACCGATCTTCGGTACGGGTTGAGTCGGGTCGAGGCGCAAGTTGGGGAATAGATCGAGGATCGCGTTGACCGCGCAGCTGATTTCGACCTTGGCCACAAACTGGCCGATACACATATGCGGGCCAAAGCCGAAACCAAAGGAGGGTTTTGCCTTGCGATCAATGTCGAATACATCGGCGTTTTCAAAAGCGTCTTCATCGCGGTTGGCGGACACCACCATGCATTGGACGAACGAGCCCTTGGGGATTTTCACACCGTGGAATTCCACTTCCTTCGCGGTTTCGCGCACCTTGAAGGTGGCCACCGGTTCAAAGCGGGTGGTTTCGTCCATCAGTTTGGCGATCAGCGAGCGGTCGGCCTTGACTCGTTCGAGCAACCCGGGCGTGGTGAGCAGCAAGGTCATCACCGATCCGAACATGCGCGTCGTGGTTTCGCCAGCCGCCGGTAACAACGAGCGGGTGAAGGTAACCACCTCGTGGTCATCCAGCGTGCGCCCTTCGTATTCCGCGCGCAGCAAACGACCGACCACATCATCGCCTTGACTGCCCTCGGCGCGACGTTGCACCACGACCTCGGCAATTGCGTCGTAAAGACCTTTGACGGCGATGCCGGCCTGACGTCGTGCTTCCACCATTTTGCTCGGGTCAATCTGGTTTCCGCCGACAATGGCCAAGGCCCAGGCGGCGTATTGCTTGTACTTGGAGGGATCATCCGACGGGAAGCCCATCAAGGCGTACATGACGCGAATCGGCAGTTCGAGGCCGAACTTCATCAGGTCGGCCTTCTTGGCCGCCAACATTGGCTGGATGTATTCCTCGCGGATCACTTGATCGATCTGCGGGCGCCACTTGTTCACGGTCTCCGGCATAAATGCCGGTTGCAGCAAGGCACGCACCTTGCGGTGCTCGTCACCGTCCATGGCCAGAATGATCAAACCATCGAAAAACGCGCCCAGACCTTCAGCAATAAAGCCGCTGGTGTAGGTC
>NZ_JBFUKU010000331.1:0-5457 GCF_056400685.1 Pseudomonas sp. P5_A12
ACTTTATGGTGTTGGCACCGACGCCAAATTGACCCTGTTGCCGAGATGGCACTGAGTCAGTCTGTTCCTCTCGAACCATTTACTCGAGTTGGATCAACCGCTTTGCATATGCCAGCAAGCGGCTGAACTCAGTGTAAGTATCAACCCAAATGTCTGAACCAGTGTGGGTTTTGCTCTGCCAGCTCAATCATCTCCACTAGCGCATCATGTGAGCGTCTGACTTTGTTGTAGGGGTTACCTCCCTCAAGCCATCCCTGGTAGCCAAACGGGCCATCGTATCCCAGGTTTTTGAGCACACCGATGATTGCAAGGTTATCCAGCTCGCCGGAATCCAGTGTTTCAAACGTTGCTTTGCCGCCAAAGCCTAGAGGGCTGTGACGTGAGCCGGTTAGATGAACCATCCGTAGCCACGGGTAAATACCTTCGAGTACAGGTCGGGGGTTATCGCCCTCCAGTGCATACCAATGGTAGCCAGTGAAAACGATGCCTAGAGACTGATGACGTAACTTTTCGCAAAGTTCGATCGCCATCTTGTGCTTATCCATCCAGAAGCCCATATGGGGATAGAGGAGCAACTCAAGCCCTCTGCGTCCGCAAATTTCCAATGCTTTGGAGAGCCAGGCCCAGACCACGGCGTCACCGCCACCTGCGGTTTTGATAGCCACTGTGAACGTTGAAGTCCCTTCCACGGTTTCCAGCATCTTGAGCAGGTCACGGTTGGCTGGATGATCAACTCCTTGAGATAAATCCAGGATTACGTAGAGCCCACTTACATCAATGCCAAAATCTTCTTTAGCTGATTTGACATGCGCCAGCTGATTCCAATTTCTCCCATCCCAAGCTGCATGGATGATGCCGTCATAGCCAGCTAGTTTTAGAATTTCACACTGAGCTTGGAAATCGTAGACGCCTGAGGAGTTAAAAAATGCAGCATCCACCGCATACAGATGGTTTTTGGTTTTCATATAAGTGCCTAATCTGCGTTTAAGTCTCAGCGGGCAGCGAAATAAGCCGCTGCAGGATTTCAAAGCAGATCCTACGGGCATTAATGGGGACTGTGGTTCCCCACACCTGCGTCGCTTTATTGCTGAAAGAGACGCGGATTACTGGACAGAAAAAATCACGAAAATATTGACTCACTCATTGAAAAGCTCAGGCTGATGACCCACACAAGTAGCTCCCATACGCGTGTCATCAACCAGAACTGTCACGATTGAGCTTTTACCGTTTCGAGTTTTGAACCAGTTCGTAAAAACTGAGTATCTGCGGCAACACTTGCTCCGGTGCTTCGAGAGTCGGGCTATGACCGATCTTGCTCAGGCGCACGAGCGTCGAGTTTGGCAGCTCACGCTGCATTTCGTCTGACCAGGCAGGAGGACGTGGCATGTCCTCTTCGCCATTGATGATTAGTACAGGTATTTCGATTGACGGCAAAAGGCCTACCGAACTTTCCCTGTGCATTACACCTTTCATGGCCGGACGGAGCGCCCTTGGCAAAGCTTCGATCTTCGCGCGCCAGTAGGCAATCAATTCAGCCTTGGAGGGGTCGTTACGACTGGTTTTGCCAAACATTACCTCCATGGTTAACTCTAGAATCTCACCAGTAAAGCCGTGCTCCCCTGCATCGACCACCCATTGAGCGAAACGCTCTCCCTGACCTGCAGGTTCACCACACGCGGATGAGCCCGCGACGACCAAGGAGCGAAACAAATGCTGGTTGGCAGCGATCAGGCGGAAGGCTACGTCTCCGCCCATGGATTGAGCCATTACGTTTACATTTGTTAGTTCCATGGCGTTGATCAGCGCTTGAATATCTTCCGCACACTGATCCATGCTGATGATATCGACGTTTTCAATTGCGCTTTGTCCTTGACCACGGAAGTCTGGACGAATGACTCGAAACTTGCCGCTCGCGGCTTGGACTAGCCCATCAAACATAGTTCCATCAAGAAAGCACGAGTGCAGGCAAAGCACTACGGGCAATTGTGTTTCGCCCGTATCCCTGACCCACAGCGTGGTACCGTTTACAATCATTTCTTTTTCATATGACTTAGACATAATTACACCCTTATTATTAGATAAATTTCAAGAAGATGCTTGCAACACCTACCTCAAAGACCAGCCATTCAACACCGTCATTAATCTTCCAACGCACGGACAACTAAATTTAAACCGGTAACTTTTTCCGATGAGTGTATAGCCGTATCGAAAAGTGACGGATAGAAGTTTTAGGAGCACACACAGTGCGTCGTTGGAACTCTTCGAGAGGTCATTGGAAGGATCGTTTGATCCAATTGCAACTTGGCTGGAACCCATCGGAGTACCTCCGGGTATTTTGTTTTTATGTTCCTGATGACCGTCGGTCACAGGTAGACGAGAGCTAACGCCAACCTCGTTTAAATGATCCTATTGGGGTCGTCACCGGATGAATACGTCAAAAAATTCACACCAGCTATGAACGTACGGCAAAGCTGAATGGCATGACTTTGAGATACGATTGGCAGCGCTCTAGATCCGAAACTCACTCCAACGAGCTATTTCTACCGCACAGGCCTCGGACGAACGGCAGCACGAATCCGTTCGATAAATGCCGCCATAGCTAGCGAGGTCAGTTATTACTTTCCTACAGAGGCTCGGGAGACCAGGTTTTGATGAACGTGTCTATGGATATGCGAACCTTGGGAGAGAGGTGCCTTTCCCATTCAGACCGACCGATTGGGAAGCGCATACAAGCGCTCCCCTCTCCAGCCCACCGACAAGATCGAAGACAGCTCTCGTTTCTATCCTTGCCCTCAACATGTCCAGTGGTCGCTTTGACGCTTCCGACTCGTCAGCCATGTCCGATTGCGCGCGTTTTTTCCTTGAATCTCCCTCAATAGGCACGTAAGCGGATCCCGAAAGTGTTGTCAGCATTCTCCGCCATCGACCAACACCTGCCATTACAGCGCATAATCCTGTCTTGACAAAAAAACTGTGATCACATATCACTGTATAAGAATTCCTAGTCACTGCCTGCATCGACTATGGAAAGACGTCCGACAAAAAAATAAGACAGGATACAAAGCTATGAACGTTGTGAAACGACTTACCCCCTACTCCGGTTTGAAGGTTTTGATTTCCGGCGGAGCTGCGGGTATCGGGGAGGTAATTGCCGCTGCCTATCTCGAGATCGGGGCGAAAGTGCATGTTTGTGATGTCAGCGAGAAGGCTGTTTCAGCATTTCGTGAGCGCTACCCTGAGGCATTAGCTACGCAGGCTGATGTTTCTAACTCTGCTGAAGTTAAGCGAGTCTTTGAGATACAACGAGAGTGGGCGAATGGGCTTGATGTTCTGATCAACAATGCTGGCATTGCGGGGCCGACGGGCGGGATAGACAAAATCACTGACGCCGAGTGGGAGCAAACGATAGACATCAACCTCAATGCACAGTACCGCTTCGCTCATCATGCTGTACCTCTGTTGGTTGATTCAGAACATGCTCACATCATTCACATCTCATCCGTCGCCGGCCGCTTAGGTTACGCTTGGCGAACCCCATATGCGGCGACCAAATGGGCAATTGTAGGGCTGATGAAGTCCCTGGCTGCGGAGTTGGGCGAAAGGGACATTCGAGTCAACGCACTTCTACCGGGTATCGTCGAAGGCCCTCGTCAGGATCGCGTTATCAGTGATCGCGCCAGGCAATTAGGAATCTCCGAGCCTGAGATGCTCCAACAAACGTTGAAGAAAATCTCATTACGCCGGATGACTCCACCCGAGGACGTGGCAGCAATGGCCTTATTTCTCTGCTCTCCCGCCGCTCACAATGTGACAGGCCAAGCGATCAGTATCGACGGCAATGTCGAGTACCTCTGATCCAGTTTCGCGATAAATCTACTACGGCTTGCCAACAGTCTGCTGGCGAGCCGTTTATTAAGCAGGTGCATCTGGAATGGCAAATTGCTTTCGTACCCGAGCTAAACCACAACTGCGGATCCCTTCCGATTAATCAGTTCGATACTGGAAATCMCTGCTCCCTTCCCAAGGTATTCGAGAGGATATGTTCAATTTCTCACGTACCAATCTTCGCGATGCCGCTCCTTGCAAACCCAGTACGCACATAGTCCAGGAACTGCGCAGTCTGAGCACATCTGCTTAATCGAAGCACAAGCACATAGATCCCTCTCAGTTCGCCTCAAAGCGCCTTCTGAGCGCTCGCAAAGCCGATCGTCAGACAATCTTGAAAATACTCTTGTGATCTGTGATCACACCGGATAGCATAAATCTCATAGCGCACATTTCAGCGTTGGCTACCTGCAAAGCCCCCCATTCGAAACACGATGAGGACTGCGCGAGCCAGACCCGCAACTCCTAACCATAAATACAAAAATTGGAGAACATCATGCGAAGTACAACTACCTCTACGACTGAGCGTGGCCCCGTTGCAATTGTTGGCGCAGGCCTGATCGGTAGAGCTTGGGCAATCGTTTTTGCTCGTGCAGGTCATCCAGTGCGTCTGCACGACATGGATCTGCAAACGATGCAGAACAGCCATGCCTACATCGAAGCAAGACTGAATGAGCTCGCAGAATTCGATCTCCTCAATGACGCCCCCCTCACCGTGCTAAAGCGCATTACATGTGTTCCTGATTTGGCAGAAGCACTACGTGACGTGGTGCTCGTCCAGGAAAACGTTCGGGAAACGGTCGAGGCAAAAATCGACATTTTTAGTCGAATGGATGCGTTGGCTCCCAAGAACGCGATCCTTGCCAGTTCAACCTCATGGCTACCGGCCTCCGAGTTCACCAAGGATCTTCCTGGTCGGGGGCGCTGCGTAGTTGCTCATCCGACCAATCCGCCTTACCTGATTCCGCTGGTAGAACTATGCCCTGCGCCGTGGACAGACTCTGAGGTCATGGTTCGTGCGCACGCGATCTACACCGCAGCCGGACAGAGCCCTGTCGTTCTATCCCGGGAGATCCACGGCTTCTTGCTCAATCGAGTCCAAGCCGCAGTCCTGAACGAATGCTTCAAATTGCACGAGGATGGCCTGGCTAGCTCGGAGGACATCGATCGGGTGCTTAAAGATGGACTGGCCCTTCGGTGGTCTTTCATGGGCCCCTTCGAAACCATCGATCTCAACGCCCCTGCCGGCGTATCCGACTATGCCCAACGCTATGGCCAACAAAATCGCGAGACGATCGGTTCCGAAAATGCTTTTGACTGGTCGGAATCAGCCGTTGCCCGAGTGCATGACGAGCGTCGCCAAAAACTTGAGCTGGAGGGAATTGCATTGCGTTCCGCGTGGCGTGACCGACGCCTGATGGCCCTCGCTGCTCATAAGCGTCAAGCCCCGAATTCTTGACCGCACTACTACGTCCTGAACACCAAAACAAAAGCACCCAGGAGATCACCATGGCTCGTAAAGTCATCATTACTTGCGCAGTTACCGGCGCAATTCACACCCCATCTATGTCC
>NZ_JBFUKU010000332.1:0-5452 GCF_056400685.1 Pseudomonas sp. P5_A12
GACCTGGGGACCTGGGCTTCAGCTGGGTTGCGTTCGCCACGTTGTTTGCCATCGGCGCCAGCTACAACATTTCCTATGCGCCTTACGTGTCTGACTATTCCCGTTACCTGCCGAAAAACACCAGCCGGCCAAAACTGATCGCCGCCGTGTTCATCGGCGCCTCGCTGTCCGGCAGCTGGATGATCGGCCTCGGTGCGTGGCTGGCGCAGCAGCTGAAAGCGGTTGATGCGCTGGTGGCGTTGAACCAGGTCGGCTCTTCGATGATTCCGGGGCTGGGCAATGTATTGGTGATCGTCTCGGTGGCGGGCTTCCTGCCGATTATCGCGCTCAACACTTACAGCGCCATGTTGACGCTGCTGACCGGCGTCGACTCGATCAAGAAAATCACCCCGACACCCCGCGCCCGAATCCTGTCCATCACCGCGATCAGCGTCATTCTGCTGACCTGTGTGCTGTCGATCAAAGGCGACGGCATCGCGCTGCTCAACACCTTCCTCGTGTTGCTCCTGTACTTCCTTGTGCCCTGGACCGCTGTCAATCTGGTGGACTACTTCTTCGTGCGCAAAGGCCGCTACGCGATCCCGCACTTCTTCACCCCGAAGGGCATCTACGGCGCCTGGCAATTTCGCGGCATCGTCTCCTACCTGATCGGCTTTGCCGCGATGGTGCCGTTCTTCTACATCTTCGATGCCGCCGCCAACAAAGAAGTATTCGTCGGCCCGCTGGCGCGCATGCTCGAAGGCGTGGACATCGCCTGGCTGGTGGGGCTGGTGGTCTCGGGCCTGACGTACTACCTCCTCAGCCGCTCGCTCGACCTTGCATCGGAACGGCGGATCATCGACGCGATTACCGAGAGCGACATCATTGCCATGACCAAACCGACTGCGGAGGAGGTGCATTGAACACTGCCAAAAACACCGTGGTCGCCTGCTGCCAGGTGGCACCGAAAATCGGCGACCTCGCGTTCAACCGCACACTCACTGAGCGCGCCATTCGTTCCGCGGCCCATCAAGGTGCGCAGATTGTGGTGCTTCCTGAACTGGTGCAGAGCGGCTACGTGTTCAACGACCGCAGCGAAGCGTTGTCCTTGGCAGAAACGGCCGAAGGACCGACCTTGCGCCTGTGGGCGGCACTGGCCCGCGAACTGAACATTGTCGTGGTCGGTGGTTTTTGCGAACGACTGGACGGCGATGAACTGGCCAACAGCGCGGCGATGATCGATGCCCAAGGCTTGCGCGCCGTGTACCGCAAAGCGCACCTCTGGGATGCCGAGCGCGACATCTTCAGCGCCGGGAATGCCGCGCCGCCGGTGGTTGAAACGGTGCATGGGCGAATCGGGATGCTGATTTGCTACGACCTGGAATTTCCGGAGTGGGTGAGACTTCCGGCACTGGCGGGTGCGGATTTGCTTTGTGCGCCGGTTAACTGGCCGGATGGTCCGAGGCCGCCGACTGAGCGTCCGGCGGAAGTGGTGCGGGTTCAGGCTAATGCTTCGGTGAACCGGATGTTTATTGCCGCGTGTGATCGGCATGGGCATGAACGAGGGGTTGGTTGGGTGCAGGGTTCGGTGATTGTCGATGCGGATGGGTATCCGTTGGCGGGGCCGGCGGAGCAGGGTGGGGAGCGGATTTTGTTGGCGACGCTTAATCTTGGCGAGGCAAGGAATAAGCGGATTAGTGCGCGCAATGATTTGCATGGGGATCGGCGGTTGGGGTTGTATGGGGTGGTCGGGGGATAGAGCGGTAGGTCGTTTCTGTTTTGGTTAACAGATGCCTTTGTTGGGAAGGGGCGGCTTCTTCTTTTTTTGGGGCAAACCGCCCATGAAGTTATAAGACCACACCAGCTGCCCACTCAGGGGTGGGCGCGGCCTAACCGACCAGAGCCCTTTAGGTCGATTGCTACCTGATATGAAGGACAGCAATCGGCCAAATGCGGTCTGTCGATTTCACTCGAGAAATCACAGACAATCTGCCCCTTGCCGCGCCTTTTTGCCACACAATGTGGTCGGCAGAAGTGTTGGGTGAGGCAGATATTCAGTTCATTGTCCGTATCGGCCGATTTTTTCAGAACATTAATAGGTCAACGTGCCTCTTTGCTCTGCTCTTTCAACTTCTGCGCAGCCTCGGCTTTCGCCGCATTGGCCTGCATGATCAATTGATAGGCAATGTAGTATTTGTAGATATTACTGACGTAGGTAACCGTCTCCGCACCGATTTTCTCGGCAGCAACGTACTCGACGTTATGGAACCAGACGTTCGGATCCAGTCCACGGCTGGCGGCTTCTTTACGAAGTTTGGAAATTCTGCCCGCACCTGCATTGTAAGAAGCGAAGGCGAACAAAGCCTTGTCCAGATTGGTCATCGGCTCCTTGCCATAATACTGGTCGATCATCCAACGCAYGTACTTAATTCCGGCGTTAATGTTTGGCTCGACTTCAGCAATGTTGCCGACGCCCAGTTCCTTGCCGGTGGCAGGCATGACCTGCATAACCCCAATGGCGCCCACCTTGCTCCTGGCTGCCTGATTCAGTTGAGATTCCTGGTATCCCTGGGCTGCCATCAGTAACCAGTCCACATCATATTTGTCGCCGTACTCCTGGAAGTACTGAACCAATGCGATAAATTTCTTGCGTTCGGACTCGGAGACAGCGGCCTTTACATATTTTTCGTTTTTAAAAAAACGCGTCAGGATCATGTTCCCGAGAGTGGTGCCTTGGCCGTGACGAGCAATGAAATCGTTGGCTGCAGCCTGCAGCTGCGGACTGCCCTTGCGCAGCGCCCAGGCAACCTCGCCACCGGTGCGTAAAGCGATGTCATCATGCACCGTGATAGCCGGGAACACCTTCTTCCAGAAGTCCGCCTTGTGCTTGTCCACGACGATGAGAGGAATCATGCCAGCATTCAACATCTCGATCAGATCCTCGTCCTCCAGAGCCTCCGGTGCCTCCTTGAGGACGACCGCCGGTTTGTTCTCGCTGGCGAACCGCAGGTTGAGGGCCATCAGGCTCTCGTAATAACTAGAGGATTTACGAACGAAGACCACTTGTCCCGCTAACTCATCCACGTTGGACACCGTGGGCGAGTCGGGACCAGTAACCACCACCTCGCTGACGTTGCGAAACATAGGTAAAGAAAAATCAACAAGATTCTGGCGCTCCTCAGTCACGGTCAGGTTAGACGCCGCAATATCACCTTTGCCCGCAGCCAGCGCCGGCAGCAGTTCATCCCGTGCCACAGGAATGAACATCACCCGCACTTTCAGAGCCTTGTTCTTGAGCTTTTTATCCTTTGTCAGTTTCTTGTTCAGATCCTCTTCGAATACGCGAAAAAAGTCGTACGTCGTGCCGCGCTGAACACCCCTGTCGACAAAATAAAAAGTCTTACTGTAAACCGTAAGAACGCGAATGACCCGTCGTTCGATCATCCCGTCGAGATCGCCGATCCACGGCTTCGTCGCGCTCTCGGTCGAAAGGGTGAGTTGCTCACGCTGCGGTGCCTCGGGGGACGATTTTGCTTCGGCTGCCGCATACATCGGGCCGGTGAAAAGAGCGAATGTGAGCGCCGCAACGGCGTTGATGATCAGCGCTGAGCGTGCCGAAGGAAGGGCCGTAAGGTGTGTTATCCAAACGTGGATTCCCTGCATGGTCAGAGCCTCACAATTTGTTTCAACTGCTCCGTCCCAAGATCAGCTGTGCCAAGTTGGCCAAGACCATACATCCGCATGCACACAGAAAAGCTTAGTTCAGTGATAGTAGCAGTCCCCGACTCCGGAAGCCGGGCACTAGCTTTATGTAAATGCCCGCTGAGCGATTTAGCCAGTCGGCTGCATCGACCCGTTGAATCACTAACAAGGTCGACCTCCAGTCGTTCAAGGTTCCTGAAGCTAGTATTTTTTAAATGCACTTTAAACGTAGAACAATCCAAGTGATCGCCTAAGCTCCTCGGAGGGGTTCTGATGCGGACGTTGCACAGCCCAAGGAGGACTTGATGGACCGACGCGAATTTCTTGAGAGCAGCGCCCTCGGTCTCGGCGGCCTGGCCATTGCAAGCGCCATGGTTGGCTCGGCTTCCGCCGAGGCGGCGGGGGAATCTTCGCAGACCAAGGCCATCGACATTGTGCGGAAATGGGACCCCGCCAAAGCCGAGGCATACCTGAAGGTGAACACGAATCCGTGGACAAACGGAATTCTCGACATCAAGACCATCGAGCTGATCTGCGTCGGCCTGAACGCCGCCTGCACAAACCTGCAGCCGGATCCCACGCGCCGTCACATCAGAGCTGCGCTTGAAGCGGGCGCCACCCGAAACGAGATCCAGCTGGTGATCGAGGGTGCCGCGTTCATGGCGATCCATGCGTGCAGCCTCGGCGCGCCGATTCTGCTCGAAGAGGGTAAGGCGGCTGGAAAGACCCCCACTGTCAAGAACGCTGCGACTCCTTCGGCCGACATGATGAAGGAGAAGGGACTCTGGAATACGGCCTGGGACCCGTTTTTCAACCTTGACCCTCTGTGGACCGATCAGTTCTTTGCGGCCGTCGGGGGCATTTACGACGGCAAGACTCTCCAACCGAAGTTCGTTGAACTACTCAGCATCGCATTGGACGCGTCGGTTACGCACATGTACGCCCCCGGTACTCGGCGCCATATCAAGGGCGCCTTGGCCCTAGGTGCGACCATGGAAGAGATCATGGAGACGCTCAAGATCGCCACGTCCTTCGGGCAGGAGAGCATTAACATGGCGATACCGATCCTCGCCGAGGAAATTGCTGCATTCGAGAAGAAAAAATAGTCTGGCAGGTCGGCGTATTTCCCCTGCTTTTATGGTGACCGATTTCGACATTGCGAGCTCAAGGTCTTCGTTCAATCACTTGGCAGAGCAGTGGCAATTTCAGCTTACGTGAGTTCAAGTCACAATAAATCTGGTCGACTATCGAGCATCGAAGCCTGTAGCAATCACCTATGCTCGTAGGAGTGATCGCAGTTTTACATATTGATCGCACCACACTATGAAGCACGCGCCACTGATGCGATTCAGATCCGCAACGGCTGTCGCCACGCAGGTTCCTCAACGGCAGGTACAGAAACGGAGTATTGCTCATGATCAAACACCTTCGAATGATGGCAATGATTTCAATCTTCGCGATCACTGCAGGCTGCCAAATGGATCAATCAACTTCCGCCTCTGGTGCGATGGCTGCTAACGCGGAAATGGACCGCGAGGCGAACGCGGCGTTACAGAGTTTGTATACCAAAACGCCGCAAGCGCGAGCTCTCGCGCAGCGAGCCAAGGGTATCCTCGTTTTCCCTGATGTGCTGAAAGCGGGCCTCATCGCCGGCGCACAGCATGGCGAAGGCGAATTGATCGAGAACGGAAAAGTCACGGGATACTACGCGACCACAGCAGCCTCATACGGCCTTCAGGCGGGCGTGCAGAGGTTTGGGTACGTGATGTTC
>NZ_JBFUKU010000333.1:0-5447 GCF_056400685.1 Pseudomonas sp. P5_A12
GATGCCATCCGGGGTCGGTTCGCATTTGACGCCCAGCGCCAACAAGCCATCGGCCATGACCTGAATCCGGTCCGACTCCTTGACCCGCAACTCTTCAGCGCCACGCAAGATGGTGCGCCCTTCGGCACAGGCCGCGGCCACGAACAGCACAGGGAATTCGTCGATGGCCAGTGGAACCAGCGCCTCGGGAATCTCGATACCTTTGAGTTTAGCTGCACGCACGCGCAAATCCGCAACGGGCTCGCCGCCGACTTCACGCTGGTTTTCCAAGGTGATATCGCCGCCCATCAGACGCAGGATGTCGATCACGCCGGTACGGGTCGGGTTGATGCCGACGTGCTCCAGCACCAGCTCCGAACCTTCGGCGATCGATGCCGCCACCAGGAAGAACGCAGAAGACGAGATATCGCCCGGCACTTCAATGTGGGTCGCAGTCAGTTTGTGCCCGAAGTCGACCGACGCGGTCGCGCCGCTGACGCTCACCGGATATCCAAAACCTTGCAGCATGCGTTCTGTATGGTCACGGGTTGGTGCAGGCTCGGTGACAGTGGTCTTGCCTTCGGCGTAAAGACCGGCCAGCAACAGGCAGGATTTAACCTGCGCACTGGCCATCGGCATGGTGTAAGTCAGGCCTTTGAGCTTGTTACCGCCACGAATGATCATCGGCGGACGACCTTCAGCAGCGGTCTCGATCACTGCACCCATTTCACGCAGCGGATTGGCCACGCGATTCATCGGACGCTTGGACAGCGAGGCATCACCGGTCAGGGTGCTGTCGAAGTTCTGCGCAGCCAACAGGCCAGACAGCAGGCGCATCGAGGTACCGGAGTTGCCCAGATAGATTGGGCCCGGCGCAGGCTTCAGGCCATGCAGGCCGACGCCGTGAATGGTCACGCGACCATGGTGCGGACCTTCGATCACAACGCCCATGTCGCGGAAGGCTTGCAAGGTCGCCAGAGCATCTTCGCCCTCGAGGAAGCCTTCGACTTCGGTGACGCCTTCGGCCAGGGAGCCGAGCATGATCGAACGGTGGGAAATCGATTTATCGCCCGGTACACGAATCCGCCCAGTCAGGCGGCCACCAGGTTGTGCCAGGAAAATCAGGTCGTTGGAGTTCATAGCGTCCACATAGGCCCGGCGGGCCAGGATTTTACTGAAATGCTCGCGGGCAACCCGGGCGCGAGTGAACACGCCCAACAATTGGTGCCCATCCCCTGCATCGACCGCGTCGCGCAAGGCGTCGAGGTCGCTGCGAAATGTATCAAGTGTGCGCAGGACAGCTTCGCGGTTGGCGAGGAAGATGTCGTGCCACATGACCGGGTCGCTTCCCGCGATTCTTGTGAAATCGCGGAAACCGCCGGCAGCGTAACGGAAGATCTCTAGGTTTTCATTGCGCTTGGCCAACGAATCGACCAAACCGAACGCCAACAGGTGCGGCAAATGGCTGGTCGCCGCCAACACTTCATCGTGGCGCTCGACCTGCATGTGCTCGACATCGGCGCCCAATTCGCGCCACAAACGGTCGACCACTGCCAACGCGGCCGGATCGGTTTGATCCAGCGGCGTCAGAATCACCTTATGACGACGGAACAGCTCGGAGTTGGAAGCTTCCACCCCGCTCTGCTCGGATCCGGCAATTGGATGCCCCGGCACAAAACGCGACGGAATCCCGCCAAACGCTTCGGTTGCCGCACGGACAACATTGCCTTTGGCGCTGCCGACGTCGGTCAGAATGGCCGAACCGAGATCCATTGCAGCCAGGCGTGCCAGCATTTTTTCCATGGCAAGGATCGGCACGGCCAACTGGATCACGTCGGCGCCCTGACAAGCAATCRCCAGGTCTTCTTCGCAGCGATCCACCACGCCCAACTCGACCGCCAGCTTGCGCGACTGCGGATCGAGATCGACCCCGACCACTTCGCAGCACACGCCACTTTCACGCAAGCCCTTGGCGAACGAACCGCCGATCAACCCCAGACCGACCACCACCAGGCGACCGATCATAGGTGCAGCAGATTGCAATGCAGTGACATCAACCACGAGCCAGAACCTTGGTCAGCGCCTCAAGGAAGCGGCTGTTTTCCGCCGGCAAACCAATGGTGATACGCAGGTGGTTCGGCATGCCGTAGTTAGCCACCGGACGCACGATCACACCTTCGCGCAACAAGCCCTGAAACACCGGCGCAGCAACGCGACCGAGGTCGACGCAAATGAAGTTGCCTTTGGACGGAATCCAGCTCAACCCCAACTCACGGAAACCGGMTTCCAGCTGCAGCATGCCGGACTCGTTCAGGCGACGGCTTTCAGCCAGGTATTCGCTGTCTTGCAGCGCAGCGCAGGCAGCGGCCAGTGCCAGACTGTTAACGTTGAACGGCTGACGCACGCGATTCAGCACGTCCGCGACCACGGCGGTGGACAAGCCATAGCCGACCCGCAACGCCGCCAGGCCGTAAGCCTTGGAGAACGTGCGTGAAACCAGCAGGTTCGGATAAGCCGCCAGATAGTCCAGACCATCCGGCAATTCACCGCCCTCGGCGTATTCGATATAGGCCTCGTCCAGCACCACCAGCACATGCGCGGGAACATCCTGCAGGAATTCGTCCAATGCTTCGGCATCGAACCAGGTCCCGGTCGGGTTGTTCGGGTTGGCGATGAAGACCACGCGAGTGTCGGCATCGATCGCCGCCAGCATGGCTGACAGGTCATGCCCCCAGTCTTTGGCGGGAATCACTTTGGCCTGGGCACCTACAGCCTGCGTCACGATCGGATAGACCGCAAATGCGTGTTCGCTGAACACAGCATTGAGGCCCGGCGCCAGATAGGCTCGCGCGACCAGTTCCAGAATGTCGTTGGAGCCGTTGCCCAGCGTCACTTGATTCAGTTCGACGCGGCACTGCTCGGCCAACAGGGTCTTGAGCGCAAAACCGTTGCCGTCCGGATACCGGGTCAGCTCGGCCAGCGCATCCTGAATCGCCGACAGCGCTTTGGGACTTGCGCCCAACGGGTTTTCATTGCTGGCCAGTTTGACGATGCTTGCCGGATCAAGGTCCAGTTCGCGCGCCAGTTCGTCCACAGGCTTGCCCGGGACGTACGGCGAAAGTTGTTGCACGCCCGGCTGTGCCAGAGCGAGGAAGTCATCACTCATTTGCTACCCCTTAGAGAACTGCTTTCGGGTAGGAACCCAGCACTTTGAGTGCCACTGCTTCCTGACTGATCTTTTCCAGCACACCCTTGATCAATGGATCGCGATGGTGGCCGACGAAGTCGATGAAGAACACGTAGGTCCATTTACCGCTGCGCGATGGACGCGTCTCGATGCGCGTCAAGTCGATGCCATTATCGTGGAACGGCACCAGCAATTCGTGCAGCGCGCCGGGCTTGTTGCTCATGGAGACGATGATCGAGGTCTTGTCGTCGCCGGTCGGTGGCACTTCCTGACTGCCGATCATCAGGAATCGCGTGGAGTTATCCGGACGATCCTCGATTTTCTCGGCCAGACGGGTCAGGCCGTACAGACCAGCGGCCATGTCGCCGGCAATCGCCGCCGAGTTCCACTCACCTTTAACCCGCTTGGCCGCTTCGGCATTGCTGGACACCGCCACGCGCTCGACATTCGGGTAATGGGCGTCCAGCCACTTGCGGCACTGGGCCAGCGACTGGGCATGGGAATAAATGCGGCTGATGCTGTCAGTCTTGGTGTTTTCACCGACCAACAGGTGGTGGTGAATCCGCAACTCGACTTCGCCACAGATGACCATGTCGTGTTCGAGGAAGCTGTCGAGGGTGTGGTTGACTGCGCCCTCGGTGGAGTTTTCCACCGGAACCACGCCAAAGTTCACCGCACCGGCCGCCACTTCGCGGAACACTTCATCGATCGCCGCCATCGGCTTGCTGATCACGGCGTGGCCGAAGTGCTTCATGGCCGCCGCCTGAGTGAACGTGCCCTCAGGGCCGAGGTAAGCCACTTTCAGCGGCTGCTCGAGCGCCAGGCACGAGGACATGATTTCGCGGAACAACCGCGCCATCTCTTCATTACCCAGCGGCCCTTTATTACGCTCCATCACGCGCTTGAGCACCTGAGCTTCACGCTCAGGACGATAGAACACCGGCACTTCGCCTTCGGCCAGCGAGGCCATCTTTACTCGCGCAACTTCCTGGGCGCAGCGTGCGCGTTCACTGATCAACTCCAGGACTTTAGTGTCCAGGGCATCAATGCGAACGCGCAGTGCCTTGAGTTCTTGCTCAGACATTAGCCGTGTTCCTTCTCGAACTCTGCCATGTACGAAATCAGCGCGTTGACCGCAACGATGTCGACGGCGTTATAGATGGAGGCGCGCATGCCGCCCACGGAACGATGACCTTTGAGGTTCAACAGGCCACGCTCGTCGGCACCGGCCAAAAACGGCTTGTCCAGACGGTCGTCAGCCAGACGGAACGGCACGTTCATCCACGAGCGGTCCGATTTGTTGATCGGGTTGCTGTACAAGCCGCTGGCGTCGATGAAGTCGTACAGCGTGCGCTGCTTCACTTCATTGAGCTTGCCGATGGCTTCAACACCACCCTGCTCCTTCAGCCACTCGAACACCAGACCGGACAAGTACCAGGCCAGGGTCGGCGGGGTGTTGTACATCGAGCCGTTATCGGCCGCGACCTTGTAATTGAGCATGGTCGGGCAGAGGGAACGGGCGTGACCCAGAAGGTCTTCGCGAACGATGTTGACCACGACGCCGCTTGGGCCGATGTTTTTCTGGGCGCCAGCGTAGATCATGCCAAAGCGCGAAACATCGATTGGACGCGACAGAATGTCCGAAGACATGTCGGCCACCAGTGGAACGTCACCGGTTTCGGGGATCCACTGGAACTCCAGACCGCCGATGGTTTCGTTCGGTGCGTAGTGAACGTAGGCCGCGTCTTTCGACAGGTTCCATTCGTTCTGACCGGGAATCGCGAAATAGTCGTAAGGCTTGGCGGTCCCCGCGACATTCACGTTGCCGTATCGCGAAGCTTCTTCGATGGCTTTCTGCGACCAGATACCGGTATCGATATAGTCGGCAGTACCGTTTTCCGGCAACAGGTTCAGAGGAATCTGAGCAAATTGCTGGCTGGCGCCGCCTTGCAGAAATAGCACTTTATAGTTCGAAGGGATATTCAGCAGATCACGCAGATCCTGCTCGGCTTTGGTGGCGATGGACACGAACTCATCACTGCGATGGCTCATTTCCATGACCGACAGCCCCTTGCCGTGCCAATCAAGGAGTTCACCCTGGGCGCGCTGCAGGACAGCTTCGGGGAGTGCCGCAGGACCGGCACAGAAGTTATAGGCTCTCTTGCTCACATCCAATCTCGCTCTGATTTGGTGGTAATCACGCAATACATCACAACATCAGTCGACACGGAGTCCCTGCCGAAGCAGAAACCTGTGGGAGCGAGCCTGCTCGCGATTGCAT
>NZ_JBFUKU010000334.1:0-5439 GCF_056400685.1 Pseudomonas sp. P5_A12
ACCGATTGCTGGAGCGGGTTGATGTATCGCCGACGCTGGTCGATGACGTGATCTTCGGCAATGTCACGCAAATTGGCGAGCAGTCCGCCAATATTGCGCGCACGGCTTTGCTCGGTGCCGGCTGGCCGGTCACCGTTGCGGGGCTGACCATCGACCGTAAATGCGGTTCGGGTGAAGTGGCCGTGCATATGGCTGCTGGCGCCATTGCGGCGGGTGCCGCCGATATTGTGGTGGCGGGTGGCGCGGAAAACATGAGTCGCGTGCCTATGGGTAGCAATCGTGAGATCCACGGCGCGGCGTTTGGCTGGATGGCGGCGCAACGTTATGAGCTGACCAGTCAGGGGGAGGCGGCTGAGCGTATGGCCGACAAGTGGGCGCTCAGCCGCGATGCGCTGGACGATTTCGCTTTCGCCAGTCACCAGCGTGCAGCGGCTGCCTCCGATGCCGGTTACTTCGATAATGAAACAATACCGGTGGTGGTTGAAGAGCTCCGTGAAAAAGAGCTGACGGATCCAGCTGTTGTGTTGCGTCACGATGAAACCATTCGCCGTGACACTTCGCGGGAAAAACTCTCGACGCTCAAAACCAGTTTTCGTCCGGACACCGGGCGCATCACCGCTGGTAACTCGTCGCAGATCTCCGACGGTGCGGCAGCGTTGCTGTTGATGAGTGCCGACACCGCGAAAAAACTCGGCCTCAAAGCACGAGCGCGTGTTGTGGCCTTCACCACAGTCGGCTCTGACCCGACATTGATGCTAACCGGCCCGATTGCCGCTACCCAAAAGGTACTTGGCAAGGCAGGACTAAGTATCAATGACATTGATCTGTTTGAGGTCAACGAAGCTTTTGCCTCCGTGCCGTTGGCCTGGATGCAGGAGACCGGTGTGCCGCACAGCAAGTTGAACGTCAATGGTGGCGCCATCGCCCTCGGACACCCATTGGGGGCCAGCGGCGCGCGCTTGATGACCACGATGTTGAATGAACTCGAGCGCCGTGGCGGGCGTTATGGGTTGCAAGCCATTTGCTGCGCCGGTGGTATGGGCACGGCGACCATCATTGAACGGCTCGATTGAGATGGCTCGCTTGCCGTTGATACCCCTGGATGCCATGCCGGCCGCGTTGCAAGACGCGGTCGAGCGTGGTCAGCGCAGCCGCATGCTCAGCTCTACAACGCCGGTGCAGGTCTGGGCACATCGACCCAAGGTGGCGTTGGCCTGGCTGGGTTTGATGGAGAGCCTGCACAGCGACAGTCTGCTGGATGAGCGTTTGCGCGAACTGGTGCGGCTGAAAATTGCCAGCATCACCACCTGCCAGGCCTGCCAGCTGGCGCGTAAATCCGACCGTGTGACGGATGAGGATATTGCGTGCATGGCGACGGACAGCGAGCACTTCACGCCAGCCGAGCGTGCAGCGCTGCGCTACGCCGAGTTGTTTGCCAGCGATTACCTGAGCATCGATGACGAGCAATTTACTCAACTGGGCGCGTTTTTCTCCACTGCCCAAGTGGTAGAGCTTGGGATGTACTGCGCGCTGATGTTGGCGGGTGGCCGCATGACATTGGTGCAACAGGCCTACTGAGCAGGTTGCTCATCTGAAATAATTGATCGAATTATTGATAAGTGTCCAATACTGTTCTGCTTAGGCCTATTATTAGCCGGAATGTATAGCCTTCTGCAGGCTGACTCAAAAAATAATGACAATAATAACGGAGACGATCATGTCCACACCGGTACAGAGCGACCTGACCAAGGTATTTACCGACGTTGCCAGCAATTATCGCGGCACCAGTGATATCGATCTTCACGCGACCTACAGCGAGATGCGCGCCAATTCACCCGTGCTCCAAGACAACTTCATGGCGCGCCTGGGCGTGCCATCAATTGCCGGCCTGGATGCCGACCGACCCACCTTCACGTTGTTCAAATACGACGATGTCATGGCTGTCATGCGTGACGCCGGTACATTTACCAGCGGCTTTATCGCCGAAGGGCTGGGTGCGTTTTTCGATGGTTTGATCCTCACGGCAATGGATGGCGATGCTCACAAGAGTATGCGTAATCTGCTGCAACCGGTATTCATGCCGGATACGGTTAATCGCTGGAAAGAAACCAGGATCGACCGGGTGATTCGCGAGGAATACATCAAGCCAATGGTACCCGCCAAGGGGGGTGACCTGATGGACTTCGCCCTGTATTTCCCGATCCGGGTGATTTACTCCTTGATCGGCTTTCCTGAAGATCGCCCTGAGCAAATCGAGCAATACGCGGCCTGGGCATTGGCAATTCTGGCCGGTCCGCAAGTCGACCCAGAGAAGGCCGCAGCCGCCCGTGGCGCCGCGATGCACGCCGCACAAGCGCTGTACGACGTAGTGAAAGTGGTGGTAGCCGAGCGTCGGGCAGCGGGTGCATCGGGGGATGACTTGATCAGCCGACTGATCGGCGTCGAGTACCAGGGGCGTTCCCTGGACGATCATGAGATCACCACCTTCGTGCGCTCACTGCTCCCGGCTGCCAGCGAAACCACGACCCGCACCTTCGGAACCTTGATGGCATTGCTTCTGCAAAATCCGGATGTGCTGGAACGGGTGCGCAATGATCGTAGCCTTGTAAACAAGGCCATCGATGAAGCTGTGCGTTTTGAGCCTGTGGCCACCTTCAAGGTGCGCCAGGCCGCCAAGGATCTGGAGATTCGCGGTGTGCCCATCCCCAAAGGGGCGATGGTGCAATGCATCGTTACCTCCGCCAACCGCGATGAGGATGCGTTCGAAAACGCCGATAAATTCGACATCGACCGCAAGCCAAAACCTTCGTTTGGCTTCGGCTTTGGCCCACACATGTGTATCGGTCAGTTCGTTGCCAAAACCGAGATCAATTGCGCACTGAATGCGATCCTCGACTTGATGCCTAATATCCGCCTCGACCCAGACAAGCCGGGGCCGCAGATCGTCGGTGCACAGCTGCGCGGTCCGCATTACCTGCATGTGTTGTGGGACTGAACGGCGTCCGTACCCCTCTCGTAAATCCTCTGGTTGAACCGCGACAGGCCTTGCGCCTGCCGCGGTTCAGCGCGCTCTACCTCAAGATTTTTCCCTTGTGTCGAATTAATATGAACACATTCAAAAAATGTGTTTAATTAAGTTAAGATGTGCACTATGATTCAGGCACAACAACAAGCCCGAATGCGAAGGGGAAAACAATGAAAGTTGAAGATCTGATTCTCGTCAGTGTCGATGACCACGCGATCGAGCCGCCGAATGCGTTTGCTCGCCACATGCCTGCCCGTTTCAAGGGGCGTGAGCCTCACGTGGTCAAGAAAGGTGACCGTGATGTGTGGGTCTTCGAGGAGCAGGCTACTGGCTACATGGGCCTGAACTCTGTGGTCGGTCGACCTAAAGAGGAATACGGCATGGAGCCGTTGGGCTACGAGCAAATGCGCCGTGGCACCTGGAACATCAAGGACCGTGTCGACGACATGAACGCCAACGGCGTCCTCGGTTCATTGTGCTTTCCAACCTTCCCGGGCTTTGCCGGGCAACGCTTCCAGGTGCACGCTGATCGTGAAGTATCGATGGCCGCTATCCAGGCCTATAACGACTGGCATTTGCACGACTGGTGCAACGCTGCGCCAGGTCGTTTCATTCCGCTGATGATCGTGCCGTGGTGGGACATGAAAGCCGCCGCTGCCGAAGTAGTTCGTCTGGCTAAACAGGGCGTTCACGCACTGTCGCTGTCTGACAACCCGGCGATTCACGGTTACCCGTCGATCCATAGCGATTACTGGGATCCACTGTGGAAGGCCTGCAGCGATAACAAAGTAGTCATCTGCTGCCATATCGGTACCGGCGTCAAAGCCAACCACGCATCGGATATGTCGCCAATCGATGCCTGGATTACCTCCATGCCGATTTCCATCGCCAACTCTGCGGCGGACTGGATCTGGGCGCCGATGTGGAAGAAATTCCCGGACCTGCGCATGGCGCTATCCGAAGGCGGCATCGGCTGGATTCCATACCTGCTGGAACGCGCGGACTTCACGCACCGTCATCACAACGCGTGGACCAACTCCAACTTCGACGGGAAGATGCCGAGCGACATCTTCAACAAGCACTTCATCACCTGCTTTATCGAAGACAACTTCGGCCTGAAGAACCTCGACTACTTGAACGCCGAGATGGTTACTTGGGAAAGCGATTACCCGCACTCTGACTGCACCTGGCCGAACTCGCCAGAAACAGCATGGGCTGGGTTGCAGCACCTGCCAAAAGAGATGATCGACAAGGTCACTCACTTGAACGCGATGCGTGAGTTCTCCTTCGATCCGTTCTCTATTCACGGTCGTGAAAATTGCACGGTCGGCGCGCTGCGGGCTCAAGCGACACACGTCAGCATCGAGCCTGCCCTGGGCTTGGGTGGTGCCGATCATGGTCGCCACGACAACAAGCCGGTCACCTCTGGCGACATCAATGCGATGTTTGCTCAGGCTGACGCGCAAACCGCGTTGTAAGGTGCCGCTGCTCCTGCAGCCGTCGGCCAACGGCGGTTGCAGGAGTGGCTGCCGTTCTGTGGTCGCTTCGTTCGAAGCGATTGCGCCTGTGTTCAGCGTTAGAGAGCGCATATGGCAATCAGTCAATTTACCTACAGCAATATTCCTCCCGAGGCGGAAGCGCTTCGCGCAGAAGTGCGGGCATTCATTCACGACACGTTGGCCGATTACCCACCGACCTTGAGTGCCCAATCCTGGATGGGCTTCAGCGCTGAGTTCAGTAAAAAACTTGGCGCCAGGGGTTGGGTCGGCATGGCCTTGCCCAAGGCGTACGGCGGTGCAGAGGCGGGGCCGTTTGCCCGTTATGTGATTATTGAAGAATTGCTGGCGGCCGGTGCACCGGTATCGGCCCATTGGATCGCCGACCGGCAAAGCGGGCCGCTGATCAATCGCTTCGGTACCGAGGAGCAAAAGCAACATTACCTGCCGGCTATTTGCCGGGGTGAAAGCTACTTCTGCATCGGCATGAGCGAGCCCAATTCCGGCTCTGACCTGGCATCGATCAAGAGCACGGCCGTCCGTGAGGGCGATAGCTGGCTACTCAATGGCCAGAAGGTCTGGACCACTAACGCCCATCATTCGCAGTACATGATTGCCCTGGTGCGTACCGGCGAAAAGCAGGCGGCCCGCCATGAGGGCATGTCGCAATTCATCGTCGATTTGAGCCTGCCCGGCATCACCATCCGACCTATTCGCGACCTGGCCGGTGGCGAGCACTTCAACGAAGTGTTTTTCGACAATGTGCGGTTGCCCGCCGACGCGCTGATCGGCACGGAAGGAAAAGGTTGGGATCAAGTGACTGCCGAACTGGCCTTCGAGCGCAGCGGCCCTGAGCGTTTCCTCAGCTGCATGGCGTTGTTGAAAACACTGATTGATGCGGTGGGTAAGACACCCAAC
>NZ_JBFUKU010000335.1:0-5432 GCF_056400685.1 Pseudomonas sp. P5_A12
TTTGAACTCTATCGAGTCTTTGAACTCTATCGAGTCAAAGTTCAGGCTCTTGCGTTCCACTCGGAACCTCCTTGACCGGCTTCTGCCCGGCGTTTTGAATTGGGATCATTGCGCCCTGGATCAGCAATTGGTCGCCTCCGGGTAATGCCTGGCGTCCTTCGCTGATACGTGCTTCGTTAGGAGTGAGCTGGCCGGTGTTGATCGCCTCACGGTTAGCCTGATAGCGGCCCATGGTGTCGGCGCGCAGCAAGCTGTCGAAGTTGAATTCGGCCTCGAAGCGTTGCGCCTCTTCTTCGGTCATCAGCCAGCGCAGAATCGATTCCTCAATCTTCTCCAGGTAGGGCCGCAGGTTGAGCTTGTAGAACGCCGATAGGATCTCGTAGACGTTAGAGCCGAGCGACGACTGACCAAAAGTCTGGTTGAGCAGGATCGACGGCACACCGAAAAAGCGGCCGATGTCCTCGATCTGGAAGCGCCTGGACTCAAGCATCTCGATGTCCTTCGGCAACATGCTGACTTGCTGGTACTGCATCCCAGCTTCCAGCACGAACAGTCGATCCTCGTTGCCCTCCTCCAGTTCGGAGAAGTTGGCTCGAACCTGGGCGCGCTGTTCTTTGGTCAGGGTTTTATCGATGGTGAGCACACCGGATGGCTTGGCGCCGTTACTGAAAATCTTGGTCATGCGATTGTCGGCGGCAATGGCGATGCCGATGCTGTTGCGGGCGTAGGCCATTGGCGACAGGCCAATGATCCCATTACCGAACAACTTGATATGCCACATGCTCGACTCGCCGTAGACCTTGACATTCATGCCGTCGGTGTACGCGTGAGCCACGCTGCCATCAGCCAGCAAGGTCGTTTCGACTTGGCTGGATGACAGCGGTAGCAGGCCAATAATGCGATTACCCGAGCGCTGAATGATGGCGTAGGCGTTGCMGCTGACCGCCAGATTGAGCGCCATGCTTTCCCAGAATTCCACGCGCGTTTGATAGCGGTTCGGTCGACGAGTCAGCACGCGGTGCAGCGGGTGGGCGTCGGCGATCTTCCGCCCGCCAGCCTCCACCTGGTACAAATTGAATGGCAGGCTGCCAATGGTCTCAGCAATGATCCGAGTCGCGCCAAACACGGCGCTAATCTGCATGGCGCTATCGAAGTTGACGATGGCAGCGGACGCCGATGAATGCCCGAGCGGTACGGACGACTGAAGCCCGGCGTTGCGAGTTGGACCGCCAGGCGAACCGAACCAGCCGCGCAAGGTTTGGAATAGGGCCATCAGAGAACCACCGGGTCAGATAGGAAGGAGTCGATGTCGGGACCGCACTCGCCAGCGATTGCGCGGCTCAGCGACATAATCAGCGCCACAATCCCGTCGATCTTGTTCTCGGGACGCTCTTTGTTCGGGTAGATGTTGTCCTTTACGTCCAGCTTGGCCAGGACGTTGCTCGCCATCCACGTCAGGACCGGGCAGTCACCGTGGGCCAGCAAGCGGCGCAAAGTCAGCGCCTCCAGTTCTTTCATAGGCTCGCTGATGTTCTGCACTGTCTGGCGGATCTCCACCATCTGCAAACCCTCCGCCACCATTTCCTGTGCAAGCTGAGTGGCCTGCCATGGGTCATAGGCGACGGCCTCGATGTCAAAGCGACCGGCGAATTCACGCAGGTCATCCTTGATCACTTCGAAGTCGATCACTTCGCCATCGGTCAGGGTCAGCAAACCGAGTGCGTCGAACTCGCGGTAACGGCTGGTGTTGCTGTCCAGTTCCTCGATCACCCGAGCTTCGGGCAAGTAGTACCGCCCATGGACATGCCAGAACGGATCACCCTCGACCGGAGGAAACAGCAGGATGTTGCCCGCGATGTCGATCTTGCTGGCCAGGTCGAGGCCGATAATGCAGCGACGGCCTTCCAGTTCTTGCAAGCTCTTACGGGCCGGGGCTTCCTTCCAGCGCAGCATGTTCAGCCAGGCGTTCTTGGCGCCGACCCATTCATTGAGATGCTTGGTGCGGAACGTCGCCTGCTTGCTGGCTGACTGCATGGCGTCACGCTGGCGAGCCAGCAAGAAGTCACCGTTGATGGATATGCCATGATTCGGGTTGGCCTTGATCAGCGCCGCCTCAGAAGTCCAATCGTCGCCAGGGTCGATCGTATAAAGCATTGCCCAAAGGTCTGGCCGCTCAATCACACCTTCCAGCATCCGCTCGGAATCCCGTACCAGTTGGTGGCAAGGACCGCCGATGCTGGAGCCGGCCGTGGTGATAACCAAAATCACCGGCTGCTCCCGTGCACCCATGCCGGTTTCCATGGTGTCGAACAGGGTTGAATCTTGGTGTTCGTGGTACTCGTCTACGATGGCGCAGGATGGGCTTGAGCCGTCACCAGGCTTGCCAATCACCGGCTCGAAGCGGCTGCCATCTTCCAGGCGGCACATGTTCGAGGCATTCACCTCAACGCCGTAGTGGTCGCGCAATTCAGGGGTGCGTTCAATCATCAGCTTGGCCGGTCGGAAAACCTCCCAGGCCTGTTTCTCGGTGGTCGCACCGCTGTAGACCTCAGCGCCAAACTCACCGTCAGCGGTGAACATGTAGGCCCCAACACCACCACCGATGATCGACTTGCCGTTCTTGCGCGGCACGAATATCAGGATGGTTCGATAGCGCCGGGTACTGTCCTTCTTGCGCAGCCAGCCGAACGGGATGCAGATCGAGAACAGTTGCCAGCCTTCCAGCTTGATCAGTTCGCGTTTGCTGGCCCACTTGCCCTTGGTGTGCGGCAATAGCTGCAAGAACTTGCCGACCTTCTCGGCCCTGGCCGGGTCGAACTTGTAGGGATAGTCGGCGGCCTTTGAGGCTTTCAGGTCATCGAGGTGACGCTTACAGGCGAGCTTGACCCACTTACAGCACGGGATCTTCCCGGCAACCACTCGCCGAGCGTATGCCTCAGCTGCCTTGACCAGTGGATATTTGGGAGCGGCCATTACAGATCAGCAAAAGGGTTTCCCTTCGGCGCCTCTTTCTTACCGCCGACCTTTGCACGGTCAGCCGGTGTCATGCCGAACTTGCCGAGTAGCGCTTCGAGGCGCACCAGCTTGGCGGCGGTGAATTCAATGGGGTCGTTGCGAAATTGCGCCAGCAGGTTGGCGGCAATCTCTAAGCTGATACGGTCGGAGTTGGTCAGCACATCGAGCGGTGCACTGCCGGCAATCTCATTCCAGGCGTGGAGCACTGCGCCATTGATATGGTCGGGCGCAGCATCCAGCGGACCAGAAACCTCAGCGTCTTCGCGCTTGCGTTCTGGGTGTTTTTTGAACGACCCGCGAGCGTCGAGCACGTTGGTCGGCGTCCTCGGTCGGGCCATTTTTCAAAACCTGTATTTTGGAGAAACGTAAGAAGACTTTTGGGCGCGGTCTAGGAGCGAGAGGAACCAGACTTTCGACCCTCCCCCTCCCTCTGAACGGGAATCCCTCTCATTTCGATCATTTCCCGGGCTTTCCGCTGCCGTGCTGCGTGTCGTTGCCCCATCCACCATCCTCGGTCGCCGTCTTGCGGCTGTGACATGGATGGCACAGGCCTTGCCAATTGGAACGAACCCAGAAGGCGTCCTTGTCACCCTTATGAGGGATGATGTGGTCAAGGTCAGTAGCCGCAGCGATCCGGCCTTGACGCTCACACTCAGCACACAGCGGATGCTTAGCCAGGTAACCCTTGCGCGCCTGCTGCCATTTGTAGCTGTAGCCGCGCTGGGTGCTGCTCTCTCGCCTGTCGTCGTGCTCTCTCGTAGCCTGCTTGGTCAGGTGCTCATGCTTGGGGCAATACCTGACACCACGTACCAGCGCGCCGCATGCTGGAGCGCCGCAAGGCTTCATGGGCTTGAGCGCCATCAGATCACCCTGCTCCCATCCATGTAGGTCGATGACATGGCATCAGGGTCGTCATCACCATCATCTGCCAGGGCCTGGATCAGTAGCAGTTGCTGCTCTGCCATCCTGTTGAGGATCGCTGTCTGCTGCTTCTGCTCGGCTAGCACCTGAGTCAGCAGGCTTTCCAAGCAGCTGGGATGCTCGCTCATATGCCACCTTGCTCCACTTCTTTATCCATTCGCGCCGCGCGGTGCAGCCGCTACATGCCACGTCTTATGACCTTTTCGCCCTTTTCTAAAATCCATGTGCCATCGGTAGGGACATGCGTACAGCCATCCGTTGCTAGCCGAGCTCCATCCAAGACAGTGACATCGACCACGCATGCCGCAGCTTGGGCGGTGGTACTGGCCATGACCTCAGGGCTGATCTCTATGTTCGCCGTCTTGCTCAGCTTCTTCTGGACGATCACGCGGGCGATCATCACCAGAAGGCCGAGCGCACCATATGCAATCGGCGGCAGCACAGCTTGCAGTGAAGGCAGGAGCTGTTCAGCGATACCCAGCACAGCGATAGCACCACCCACCTGAACGCTCTGCATCTTCAGCGCGTCTTTCCAGTTGTCGATCAGTTGCATGGGTCACTCCTGCCGCTTGGGCAATTTGATTTCAGTGAATCGGTCGGCCAAGTCGGCAACCTTCTTCACGCCCAAGGTGCCGATGACAGCACCAAGGGCAGCTGCAAGGCTTGAGGGAAGGCTGAAGTATTCGAGCAGTGGGAATGCGCCGGCGGTGATCGCGCCACACAGGCATGCTTCGAGAGCGGCCTGTCGCCGGCCACCACCGCCGTAGATGACGCGCAGGAAGGCGATCCAGCAAGACAGTGCCGCCGCGTAGAACATCGGGGCATGCTGGCTGAGCCAGGCCATCACGATAAGCCAGGTGTCTGGTTTGTCGGGCATGTTTGGCATCCGGAGTCCTCCCTTGCGGGGAGTGAAGTAGATCCGGCAGCCATGCAGTGCCCCGCCTAAGCGATTAAGGGATGCACGGGTGCCGAAAACGAAAAAGCCCCGCACGATGGCGAGGCTTCAGAAGGGTGTCGGTGGCAGGCGCTGCCCTGCTTTTGGCTTCGGACGGGGCCATCCGGCGGGATTGCATCCGATTCCCCGCATGAGTCCGCTTGGACTGCACCAACAGATAGCAAAAAGCCCAGCGAAGGGCTGGGCTTTGTGTGTCGTCTCTCATAACGCGCAAGATCGACATGATGGGGTTAATTTACGATCAAAGCGCCACTACAGTCAAGCGGCATCAATGAAGATTTCTTCCCGATCGAATATCTCGGTCGCGTGCACCACCGCCTGTTCTTCGAGGCGCTCAAGACAGCGTGCAACACCCGTCTTCCAGCGACGGCGAGTCGACTCCGGCTTACCCTCAAGATCCCAGGTGTTCATGTCGTAGAACTCGGCCGGCAGCACGATCATATCGGTGGACCGCTTGCCTGACTGTTCGCCGCGAAGCTTGGGGATTGCCCAGGCGGTCACCGCCTTATAAATGAACAACTGAGGCGCAGGCGATTGAATC
>NZ_JBFUKU010000336.1:0-5396 GCF_056400685.1 Pseudomonas sp. P5_A12
TGTAATTGAATGGACTCGCCCAAGCCGAGGCGTCAATGCGCCACGGTGGCAGTCTAAACAGCCAACGACAGCGAGGGCGAGTCCATGAAAAAGCATACTTCGATTGATCAATCCTTGTCTTCTGCCGATTTGGCGGCCTGCACTACCGTGGCGGTTGACCTGGCCAAGCATGTGTTCCAGCTCGCCGGCGAAGACGCCCTCGGCAAGGTGCATTATGAGCAGCGGATCAAGTCGCGCGAGGCGTTCTACGAGTTTCTCCGCCAGCTGCCGCCKCATGTCGTGGTCCTGATGGAAACCGGCCCGGGCGCTCAAGCGTGGGCCCGGCAGCTGCAGGATCAAGGCAACCTGGCGCGGATCCTTCCTGCCGGTCCGGTGGCTAAGCATCGCAGCGGCCCTAAAAATGATCGCAATGATGCGCTGGCAATCCTGCGCGCCGGTCGCGACGAAAAGATCTGCGCAGTGCCGGTTAAAAGTGTCGTAGCGCTGGCCATGCAGGCATTGCATCGTGCCCGTCATGGCTACGTGCGTCGCCGCACCGCCGTGAGTAATCAGATGCGCGGCCTGCTGCTCGAGCACGGGATTGCGCTGGCGCAGGGCGACGTTGCGATCAGCCAGAGAATCCCGCGGATATTGGAGGATGCCACCCAGCCGGTGCCGGCAATGTTGCGTGAGCTGATCGACGAACTGTTGGCCGAGTGGCGCCATTTGGGCGAGCGCATCAACGTCCTGACGGGACGCCTGGAAGTGGCCGCGAACGCCGACAAGACAGCCAAACGGTTGATGACCGTGCGCGGTATCGGCCCAATCACCGCTACGGCGCTGGTGGCCAAGGAAACCAAGCCTGAGCGCTTTCCCGATGCTCGCATGTTCGCCGCGTACTTCGGCATGGTCCCTGATCAGCACAGCAGCGGGAAGACGGTTCGACTGGGGGATATGACCAAGCGAGGCGATAGCTATTTGCGCAGCCTCATGATCCAGGGTGCCCACGCGGTATTGCAGCAGTTGCGACCTGATTCCCAACAGCCCGACGACCGCCGCTTGTTACGCTGGATGAGCCGACTGGGCCGCAAGGATGCTGCGATCAGGTTGGCCAATCGCAACCTGCGCATCGTCTGGGTGCTTTTACAGAATGACCAGACTTATCGTCGACAGCCCGCCGATGGCCAGCAAGCAACGATGAGCCACTGATCCACCGAGTTCTGCCACCGAGGTACCYACTGACCAACCTGTTGCTGAAAAAACATTGACCCCTGGTAAGACCGGCGTGGATTGATGCCTAAGCTGCTAGTGGCCTTCGAGGCCTGACTGTAATCGGCATACCACGAGCTCTTTCAATTTTGGCCAGAAGCCGCCGACGGCTTCCTCGAATAGGCCTAATACATAGATGCAACGGGGCGGCAGTTTTTTTGAAAGCGGGTAGACAGTGGGGGCGAGTCCATACATAGCAGCTGRCGAAGCCTGCGTYCGGCGGCGAAGCCGTCGTGAATCCAGCTGCCTCGGTTCACCTGATGCACCGCATTGACTGATCTTACGACTGCTGCGCCCGAGCGCAGACCGGCCGACGCAGGCTTCGTCAGCTGCTACAGGAACGCGTTCAACCGTGCTCATTTGCGCTGAGGCATCATCCGCAGCAAGGTGTTATCCCCCACCACGTAGTGGTGATAGATCCCGGCCACGGCGTGCAGGCCGATCAGCCAATAGCCGATGGTGCCGCCCAGTTCATGCCAGTCCTGAATCTGCTTGGCCAGCGCTTTGTCTTCCGCTATCAGCATCGGCAGATCAAAGCCGTAAAACATCACTTGATTACCCTTGGCGCTGGTCACCAGCCACCCCAGAATCGGCATCGCGATCATGAAAATGTACAACGCCCAGTGCATCAACTTCGCGAGTGTGGTTTGCCATTGCGGTGAGGCGGGGAATATCTGCGGTGCCGGGCCCAGGCTGCGGGCGAATAACCGGAGCCAGACCAGCACAAACACAGTCAGGCCTAGCATGAAGTGCGATTCGACGATCAGCGTGCGTCCGCCACTGCCTTTGGGAAAGAGCCCGCGAAACTCGATACTGGCGTAAACCAGCGCCAGCAAGACCAGCATCACCCAATGCAGCGTGATCGATACGGTGCTATAGCGTGATTCCGAATTCTTCCATGGCATAGGGTGTTCCTCACAGGTGGGGTCGAGCCCACCGTTCTTCTCAGGCTGTGTTCCCTAACTGTAATCCGCTTTGGTGGGTTTGCCTGACGCTATTTAACTGTTCAACGCTCTGGATCATGTGATTGGCAGAAAAAGCGCCCGTTCCTTTGGGGGACGGGCGCTTTTTTTACGCAGAGAACCGCGATCAGCTGCTCTGTGGCATCTCACCCTTGGCCAGGCGCTTGTTGATGTCGGCAATCACTTCCGGCAAGTCGGTGATGGTGTCGATCATGTAGTGCGGGCGCGAGCTTTCGAACATCCCGTGGATCCGTTTGCGTTCGCTGTCCAGTTTGTCGCTGCCGAGGGCGCGGTAGCCTTCGTAATCCAGACCCAGCGCGTTGCCCGAGCAAATCAGCGCCACCGTCCACATGCCAGCGCGACGACCTTCAAGAATGCCCGGCACGGTGTCGTCGATCTTCACGCAGGCGGCGACATCGTCGATGCCCAGCGCAATCACGTTGGCCAGGGCCTGAGCCGGCCATGGGCGGCCGTTGGGGACTTCGTCAGTGGCGACCACGTGGTCGGCGACGTAACCGTTGGTGGCCGCCAGTTCGACCACTTTATCCATGACCTGTTTCGGGTAACCGGAGCACGAGCCGATCTTGATCCCTTGTTGGCGCAGGTGGGCGATGGTGTCCAGTGCGCCCGGAATGAGCGCCGAGTGTTCGGCGATTTTTTCGATTTGCAGCGGCATGAAGCGTTTGTAGATGGCGGTGACATCATCGTCRGTCGGTGCGCGGCCGAACACGGCGCGATAACGGTCGGCGACTTGCGGCTGATCGCACAGGGTGCGGATGTGGTCCCATTTGCCCATGCCCATCGGCCCGCGGGCTTCTTCGATGGAGACCTGAACGTCGAATTCGGCGAAGGCTTCGACAAAAATCTGGGTGGGTGCGAAGGAACCGAAGTCAACGACGGTGCCGGCCCAGTCGAGGATGGCGGCTTGCAGTTTGGTTGGGTTTGCGTAGTTCATGTCTCAAATCCTGTATTTGGAAAAATGAAGATCCGTGTAGCAGCTGCCTCGCAGGCTCGGCAGTTGCTACAGATGGTTGTGAATCAGATTTCGAGGACTTCCATCTCGCGCAATGCTTCGGCAATTGCCGCCACCGCCGCGCGCATCTCGGCCTGATTGACGTGGCCGATGCAGCCGACACGAAAGGTTTCAACCTGAGTCAATTTGCCGGGGTAGAGGATGAAACCCTTGGCCTTGACCCGTTCGTAGAATTCCTTGAACTGGTAACGCGGATCTTTCGGTGCATGGAACGTGACAATGATCGGCGCCTGAATCGCGGCGGGCAGGAAGCTGCGCAAGCCGAGCCGGGCCATGTCGTCGAGCAGCACGTTGCAGTTGTCGGCGTAGCGCTGATGCCGCGCCGGCAAGCCACCTTCTTCGTTGTATTGCAGCAGGGCTTCGTGCAGCGCCGCGACCACATGGGTCGGCGGGGTGAAGCGCCATTGGCCGGTCTTGGCCATGTAGGTGTGCTGGTCGAACAGGTCCATCGCCAGCGAGTGCGAGTTGCCGGCGGCATTCGCCAGCGACTCTTTGCGAGCGAAGACGAAACCCATGCCCGGTACGCCTTCAAGGCATTTGCCCGATGCGGCGATCAGGGCGTCGAACGGCACTTGTTGTGCATCCACCGGCAGCGCGCCGAAAGAACTCATGGCGTCGATGATCAGGCGTTTGCCATGTTGCGCAATGACATGGGCGATTTCCGGCAGCGGGTTGAGGATGCCGGTGCTGGTTTCGCAGTGAATCAGAGCGACGTGCGTGATGCCGGGGTCGGCGTGCAGCAGGCGGTCGACGTCGGCAGCGGTGGTCGGTTCGTCTTCAGCGGTCTCGAAAGTGCTGAAAGAGCGACCGAGGACTTCGCAGATTTTCGCCAGGCGTTTGCCGTAGGCGCCGTTGATCAACACCAATACTTTGCCGTCGCGGGGCACCAGCGTGCCGATCGCTGCCTCGACCGCGAAGGTGCCGCTGCCTTGCAGGGGCACGCAGTGGTGGCTGGCGCCGCCGTTGATGATCGCCAGCAATTGCTCGCACAGGCTGGCGGTCAGTTGATTGAAGCGGTCATCCCATGAACCCCAGTCGACCATCATCGCCTGACGGGTGCGGGCCGATGTGGTCAGTGGGCCGGGGGTGAGCAGGATGGGTTCGGCAATACTCATTCTCGTGTCCTCGCATTTGATGGGATGAAGCTACGGGACATAAATTGCAATTTGCCGTGCTATCAATCAAATTGTTTGTTGTTATGCCAGCCATCAGTGAGAGTTATTAATGAATCTGTTCCAGCTTCGAGCCTTTGACGCCGTGGCCCGCGAAGGCAGCTTCACCCGAGCTGCGACGCGGTTGTTCATCAGCCAGCCCGCGGTGACCGGGCACATCAAGGCCCTGGAGGAGCATTACCAGATCACCTTGTTGCGCCGTACCGCACGGCGAGTGGAGCTGACGGAGGAGGGCACCAAACTGGCCGCAATCACCCGGGCCATGTTCGGCCTGGCGGAAGAGGCGCAGGTGATGCTCGAAGCAAACCGGCAGCTGCTGACCGGGCGCCTGGAAGTGGCGGCAGACGGCCCGCACCTGGTGATGCCGATGTTGGCCAGCCTGCGCGCGCGTTATCCGGGCATCACCGTGAACCTGCGGCTGGGCAATGCCCAGGAAACCCTGGCGGCGTTGTTGTCCGAGCATGCCGACGTGGCGGTGCTGACCGAGGTTGAAGCACGCAAAGGCCTGCATTTACAGGCTCTGAGCGAATCGCGGATGTGTGCATTGGTGCCTGAAAGCCATCCTTGGGCCAAGGCAAACAGCGTGAAGCTCAAGGAACTGGACCAGGTGATCATGGTGTTGCGTGAGCCGAGTTCGATCACCCGACGCACGTTCGATGAAGCCTGCAGTCAGGCCAAGGTCRCTCCACGGGTGTTGCTGGAACTGGACAGTCGTGAAGCGGTGACCGAGGCCGTGGCTGCGCAATTGGGGGTGGGTGTGGTGTCGTCGGTGGAAGTCAGCCATGACCCACGGGTGGTGGCGGTGCCGATTATTGGCGAGGGGCTGGTTAACCGGCACCTGATCGGGTGCATGGAGCGGCGGCGGGATTTGCGACTGATACAGGCGTTTTTTGATTTGGCGTCGGTCAGCTAGACCGCGGCGCGGCTATCGCGGGCAAGCCACGCTCCCACAGGGGTTATGTGAACGCCACAAATCCAGTG
>NZ_JBFUKU010000337.1:0-5379 GCF_056400685.1 Pseudomonas sp. P5_A12
AGTCGCAGTGGCTTAAGGAATTGAGTGTCAGTCTGTGCAGTCTTACGGCTGCACAGGCTGCATTTAATGGATATAATCCCGCTCTTTGCCGCAAAACCCAGCGTGTGCGGTAGCAATCTGATCGCCGAGACAACCCCCATGCCGATGTACGACTATCAATGTGCTTCCTGTGGTCATCAGTTGGAAGCCATTCAAAAGATCAGCGCAGCACCGCTGGTCGACTGCCCTGCCTGCCAGGCGCCAGAGCTTAAAAAGATGCTGTCCATGCCAGGCTTCCGCCTCAGCGGCACTGGCTGGTACGAAACCGATTTCAAGACCGGCTCGAAGAAGAACCTGGCCGGCGGCGACAAAGCTGACTAGGGTCTAGAGCCTGAGTTGAACCACACGCGTGAGCGCTTGCAACATCCTGCATCTTTATTAAAGGCAGGATGTGCAAGTCTCCAACCGAATTTCGATTACGAGAAGCGAACCACTACCATGATGCGCAGCCATTATTGCGGCCAACTGAACGAAAGCCTGGAAGGCCAGGAAATTACTCTTTGCGGTTGGGTTCACCGTCGCCGTGACCACGGTGGGGTGATTTTCCTCGATATCCGTGATCGTGACGGTCTGGCCCAGGTGGTGTTCGACCCGGACCGCGCTGAATCCTTCGCCGCCGCCGATCGCGTGCGCAGCGAGTACGTCGTGAAGATCACCGGCAAGGTTCGCCTGCGTCCGGCCGGTGCCACCAACGCCAACATGGCGTCGGGCATGATCGAAGTCCTCGGCTACGAGCTGGAAGTGCTGAACGAATCGGAAACCCCGCCGTTCCCGTTGAACGAGTTCTCCGATGTCGGCGAAGAAACCCGCCTGCGCTATCGCTTCCTTGACCTGCGTCGTCCGGAAATGGCCGAGAAGCTGCGTCTGCGTTCGCGCATGACCACCAGCATCCGTCGCTTCCTGGACGAGAACGGCTTCCTCGACGTCGAGACGCCGATCCTGACCCGTGCTACCCCTGAAGGTGCTCGCGACTACCTGGTGCCGAGCCGTACCCACGCCGGTTCGTTCTTTGCCTTGCCGCAATCGCCACAGCTGTTCAAGCAACTGCTGATGGTGGCTGGCTTCGACCGTTACTACCAGATCGCCAAGTGCTTCCGTGACGAAGACCTGCGGGCTGACCGCCAGCCGGAATTCACCCAGATCGACATCGAGACCAGCTTCCTCGACGAAAACGAGATCATGGGCATCACCGAAAAAATGATCCGCAACCTGTTCAAGGAAGTGCTGGATCTGGAATTCGGCGACTTCCCGCACATGACCTTCGCAGAAGCCATGCGCCGTTACGGTTCCGACAAGCCGGACCTGCGTAACCCGCTGGAACTGGTTGACGTTGAAGATCAACTGAAAGAAGTCGACTTCAAGGTGTTCAGCGGCCCTGCCAACGACCCGAAATGCCGCATCGCCGCCTTGCGCGTTCCAGGCGCGGCGAGCATGCCGCGCAAGCAAATCGACGACTACACCAAGTTCGTCGGCATCTACGGTGCCAAGGGCCTGGCGTACATCAAGGTCAACGAGCGCGCCAAAGGTGTCGAAGGCCTGCAATCGCCAATCGTCAAGAACATCCCTGAAGCCAACCTCAACGTGATCCTCGATCGCGTCGGTGCGGTCGATGGCGATATCGTGTTCTTCGGTGCCGACAAGGCCAAGATCGTTAGCGAAGCCCTGGGCGCGCTGCGGATCAAGGTAGGTAACGACCTGGACTTGCTGACCTGCAAGTGGGCGCCAATGTGGGTCGTCGACTTCCCGATGTTCGAAGAAAACGACGACGGCAGCTTCACCGCCTTGCACCACCCGTTCACCGCGCCGAAGTGCACCCCGCAAGAACTGGAAGCCAACCCGGCGACCGCTCTGTCCCGTGCCTACGACATGGTCCTGAACGGCACCGAGCTGGGTGGTGGTTCGATCCGTATCCACCGTAAGGAAATGCAGCAGACTGTGTTCCGTCTGCTGGGTATCAACGAAGCGGAACAGGAAGAAAAATTCGGCTTCCTGCTCGACGCCCTGAAATACGGCGCGCCGCCGCACGGTGGCCTGGCCTTCGGTCTGGACCGTCTGGTGATGCTGATGACCGGCGCCCAGTCGATCCGTGAAGTGATCGCCTTCCCGAAAACCCAGAGCGCGGCAGATGTCATGACTCAGGCACCGGGTCAGGTGGATGCCAAGGCATTGCGCGAACTGCACATTCGTCTGCGCGAAACGCCAAAGGCTGAGTAAGGCTGACCGCAAAGGCGCATCCTTTTGGGTGCGCCTTTTCTTTAGGTCGAGATTTATTGGTTGCTGGCCGACACTGTGTGTGGCGGGCAATGTTTCAAAGAGAATTCGGAGCGAGTTATGGCGGGTCATTCCAAGTGGGCGAACATCAAGCACCGCAAAGAACGTCAGGATGCCAAGAAGGGCAAGATTTTCACCAAGTGGATTCGTGAACTGACCGTTGCTGCCCGTCAGGGCGGCGGTGATCCGGGCTCCAACCCGCGCCTGCGTCTGGCGCTGGACAAGGCTCTTGGCGCGAACATGAGTCGCGACATCATTGATCGTGCGGTCGCACGCGGCGCGGGTGCTGCCGACACCGACGACATGGTCGAATTGAGCTACGAAGGCTACGGCCCGGGCGGTGTGGCGGTGATGGTCGAGTGCATGACCGATAACCGTAATCGCACCGCAGCCGCGGTTCGCCACGCGTTCAGCAAATGCGGCGGCAACCTCGGCACGGACGGTTCCGTGGCTTATCTGTTCGAGCGCAAAGGGCAGATTTCCTTCGCGCCAGGCGTTGATGAGGACGCGCTGATAGAAGCGGCCATGGAAGCCGACGCCGATGACGTGGTCACCCACGAAGATGGCTCGATTGACGTGTTCACATCTTTCGCTGGTTTCTACTCGGTTCGTAATGCGCTCGAAGCGGCCGGATTCAAAGGTGACGACGCAGAAATCGTCATGCTGCCGACCACCAGCGCCGAGCTGGACCTGGAAGGCGCCGAGAAGGTACTCAAGCTGATCGACATGCTCGAAGACCTGGATGACGTGCAGAACGTTTATTCCAATGCCGATATTCCTGAGTCGGTGGCTGCGCAGCTCGGTTAAGGGTGACTAAGATCAAAGGTGGGAGTCAGCTCGCACCTTTGTTATTTGCTGTATTGAAGTGCTCTTACCTAACCCGCAGGCGTTATGACTTTAATTCTTGGTATCGACCCCGGTTCGCGTATTACCGGTTATGGCGTGGTGCGCGATACCGGGCGTGGCTGTGTGTACGTGGCATCGGGCTGCATTCGCACCGGCTCGGGGGAATTGCATGAGCGTCTGCAAATCGTTTATCGCGGCGTGCGTGAAATCATCCAGACATACGGCCCGGTCACCATGGGTATCGAAAAAGTGTTCATGGCGCGCAACGCCGACTCCGCGCTGAAACTGGGTCAGGCACGCGGTGCGGCCATCGTGGCCGGTGCCGAAGAAAGCCTGGAAATCGCCGAGTACACCGCAACCCAGGTCAAGCAGGCCGTGACCGGCACTGGCGCGGCAAATAAAGAACAGGTGCAGATGATGGTCATGCACATGCTGAAATTGACCAGCAAACCGCAAATCGACGCCTCGGACGCCCTGGCCATCGCCATCTGTCATGCTCACACCCGTTCCAGTTTGTTGCCCCATGGCCTTGGGACGGCACGCAGTCGTGGCGGGCGCTTGCGTCTCTGATAGCATCAGCAATCATTTTTTATGGGATGAGGGTTTTCGTGTCTGTGTCGTCGACGCGACCCCTTGTTCTGTTGGTCGCCAGGCATTGATCTGGCCAACGCTCAAGGATCTGAAACGTGATTGGACGCTTGCGCGGCACACTGGCTGAAAAACAGCCGCCGCACCTGATTCTGGATGTAAACGGTCTGGGGTATGAGCTGGAAGTGCCCATGACCACGCTGTATCGCTTGCCGTCGGTCGGTGAACCGCTGACCTTGCACACCCACTTGGTCGTACGCGAAGACGCGCAGTTACTCTATGGCTTCTTCGGCAAGCGTGAGCGAGACTTTTTCCGCGAGTTGATCCGTCTCAACGGCGTAGGGCCAAAATTGGCGCTGGCGTTGATGTCGAGTCTGGAAGTCGATGAGTTGGTCCGTTGCGTGCAGTCCCAGGACACCTCGGCGCTGACCAAGGTGCCAGGGGTGGGCAAAAAAACCGCCGAACGTTTGTTGGTGGAACTCAAGGACCGCTTCAAAGCCTGGGAAACCGTACCGGCGATGTTTGCCCTGGTGCCAAACCAGCCGGGTGGGCCAGACGCGCCGGCTCCGGTCGCCACCGCCGAAAATGACGCGGTCAGCGCCCTGATCTCCCTGGGCTACAAGCCACAGGAGGCCAGCAAGGCGATTTCTGCGATTAAGGAGAAAGGTTTGAGCAGTGAAGACATGATTCGTCGTGCCCTGAAGGGAATGATTTAAGTGATTGAAGCTGATCGTCTGATAACCGCCGCGCCCGGTCCTCGTGATCGCGAGGAAGTCCAGGACCGGGCAATTCGCCCTGTCAGCCTGGCCGAATACATCGGCCAGCCGACGGTTCGCGAGCAAATGGAGTTGTTCATCCAGGCCGCACGGGGGCGTAACGAATCGCTGGATCACACGCTGATCTTCGGTCCGCCGGGCCTGGGGAAAACCACCTTGGCGAACATCATCGCCCAGGAAATGGGGGTGTCGATCAAGAGCACGTCGGGTCCGGTGCTTGAGCGTCCGGGTGATCTGGCGGCGTTGTTGACCAATCTTGAGCCCCACGACGTGCTGTTCATCGACGAAATCCATCGCCTGTCTCCGATTGTCGAAGAAGTGCTGTACCCGGCCATGGAAGATTTCCAGCTCGACATCATGATTGGTGAGGGGCCGGCCGCGCGCTCGATCAAGCTTGATCTGCCGCCATTCACCCTCGTCGGTGCCACCACGCGTGCCGGTATGTTGACCAACCCCTTGCGTGACCGCTTCGGGATCGTGCAGCGCCTGGAGTTCTACAGCACCGCCGATCTCGCCACGATTGTCAGTCGTTCGGCGAGCATTCTTGGTTTGCCACTGGACCCGGAAGGCGCCTTTGAAATCGCCCGCCGTGCCCGCGGCACGCCACGGATCGCCAACCGTCTGTTGCGACGGGTGCGCGATTTCGCTGAAGTGCGTGCCAAGGGTCACATTACCAAGCCGATTGCCGACCTCGCGCTGAATCTGCTGGACGTCGACGAACGTGGTTTCGACCACCAGGACCGGCGTCTGCTGTTGACCATGATCGAGAAGTTCGACGGTGGTCCGGTCGGGGTGGACAGCCTGGCCGCCGCAATCAGCGAAGAACGCCACACCATTGAAGATGTGCTGGAGCCTTACC
>NZ_JBFUKU010000338.1:0-5376 GCF_056400685.1 Pseudomonas sp. P5_A12
GTGCCTGGGCGGTGTCGACCTGACCTCGACCGAGTCGGCCGGCGCTGCTTTCGAGCAGATCGCCGCGCAGTGGGGCGGCATTGATGGTTTGGTCAATGTCGCGGGTGGCTTTGCGTGGGAGACCGTCGAAGGCGGTAGCCTGGAGACATGGGATCGCCTGTATCAGATGAACGTGCGTACCGCTGTGGTCAGTTCCCAATCGGCGCTGGCTCACTTGGTGAACTCCAAGGCAGGACGCATCGTCAACATCGGCGCGCTTGCCTCGGTCAAAGCTGCGACGGGTATGGGGGCTTATGCCGCCTCCAAGGCAGGTGTCGCCCGGTTGACCGAAGCCCTGGCGGAAGAACTGAAAGATCGTGGCGTGACGGTTAACGCTGTGTTGCCAAGCATCATCGATACCCCAGCCAACCGTGCTGACATGCCAGACGCTGACAGCAGCCGGTGGGTAACCCCGGAGGCGTTGGCGGCGGTGGTGGCGTTTCTGTTGTCCGACGAAGCCGCTGCGGTAACGGGTGCGCTGTTGCCAGTGAGTGGCCGCGTATGAGACTGGTGACCTATACCGACTCTGAGGGCTTTGACCGCGCGGGTGCACTACTCAATCAGGACCAGCAAGTGCTCGACCTGCAAAGCGCTTACCGTTTGCTGGAAAGTCGCGACAGCGTGGCGTTGAGCAGTGTGCTGGCCTTGGTGGAGGCGGGTGAGCCCGCGCTTGAGTTGGCCCGTTCGCTGGTTGCCAAGGCCCCCTCGGCTGCAGTGCTGGAACGCGCCAGTGTGAAACTGCGCGCCCCGATCCAACCGCCCCCGCAGATGCGCGACTGTTCTTGCTTCGAACTGCACCTGCGCCAAAGCTTCGCGGCGGCTCGTCGCGCCCGTGCGCTGCGCACCGAAGACCCGGAAGCCACCTTGAAGGCGATGAATACTCGCGCCGACGATCGGGTGATCGAGACCTTCAACAAGCAGCCTATCTACTACAAGGGCAACCGTTTTGCGGTGATCGGCATCGACGATGAATTCCAATGGCCGAGCTTTAGCCGGGCGATGGACTTCGAACTGGAGTTCGGTTGCTACATCGGCAAGCGCGGCAAGGACATCAGTCGTGAAGCCGCCCGTTCGCATATCGTCGGTTACACCATCTTCAACGACATGAGCGCGCGTGACGCGCAGGCCCTGGAAATGCCCGGAATGCTTGGCCCGGCCAAGAGCAAGGATTTCGATACAGCCAACATCATGGGGCCGTGTCTGGTGACCGCAGATGAACTGGGTGATCCCTACGACCTGAATATGGTTGCCCGGGTCAATGGCGAGGAGTGGGGGCGCGGCAATACCCGTGATATGCGCTGGAGCTTTGAGGACGTGATCGCCCACGTGTCGCGCTCAGAAACCTTGTACCCCGGCGAGTTTCTGGGTTCCGGCACGGTCGGCAACGGCTGCGGTCTGGAGCAACTGCGTTATTTGAAACCTGGCGATGTGGTTGAGCTGGAGATCGACGGCATTGGTGTGCTGCGCACTCAGGTGGGCAAGGCGCCAAGCAAGGACTGACGGTTATCTGAGTGGCGAAGGAATTCACTTACAAAAGCAAGGTGAATTCTATGTACAAAAATAGAGAAAGTGTCTTATATTTCGTTGCAACCACTGTTGTGACGCTCTGATTAGGAGGCAAGCATGCTAACAAGAACAAGCCCCGTATTATCGGATGGAACCAAGGTTTCGGACCTCATCTATCCATCCAGCCGTGAAGTGCAAATGCGTGTGTTGTCTGACCACGAAATTTACGATCTGGAAATGGAAAAAATCTTCGGCAAGATCTGGGTGCTCCTGGGTCATGAGTCGGAAATTCCTAATTCCGGCGACTTCATGGTCCGAGACATGGGGTCTGATTCGGTCATTGTTGCCCGTGGCAAGCAGGGCGAGGTGTTCGTGACCCTCAATGTGTGCCCGCACCGCGGGATGCGCATCAGTACTGCTGATTGCGGCAACACGCAAATTCATRAGTGCATCTATCACGGTTGGGCCTTCCGCCCTAATGGTGATTTCATCGGCTCGCCCGTCGAGCGCGAATGCATGCACGGCAAAATGATGCCTAAAGAAGAGTTGGGTCTGAAAAAAGCACGGGTCACGCTGTATGGCGGCCTGGTATTTGCCACCTGGAACATTGAAGGACCGTCGTTTGACGAGTTCTTGGGCGATGCCAAGTGGTATTACGACATGTTGTTCTGCCGCTCCGACAAAGGCATGGAAGTGCTCGGCCCGCCACAGCGCTTTATCGTGAACGCCAACTGGAAAACGGCTGGCGAGCAATCAGCGGCCGATGGATTCCACACCCTGACCTTGCACCGTTGGTTGGGCGAAGTGGGTAACTACGCCAAGAAAGGTGAGGGCGAAACAGCCGACCTCAGCCCGGAAATGATCGGCGTGGAAATCAGCTCGCCGCACGGCCATGCGCTGCGCTGCATCGACCTGGCGCGCAAGATCAAGCGTCTGACTGGCCTCGACCCGGCAGAGCTGACTGTGCAGCAAAAACTGGAAGCATTGCCGCCTGCCGGCATGACCGCCGACATGGTCGAGCAACTGGCACGCAATCTGACTGAAGATCAGTTGAAAGTGCTGACCAGCATGCCGCCCCAAGTCGGTGGGATGTTCCCGAACATACTTTTCGGCTTCGTTTACATTCCGCAGCCAGATGGCAGCGTAGTCGGTTCGATGACCCTGCACGCCTACGTGCCGCGCGGTCCGGACAAGTTGGAGTTCGTCAACTGGGTGTTTGCCGAGAAAGACGCTTCGCCAGAACTGCGCGACAAGATGCTCAAGCAAACCATCCAGTTGTTCGGCACCTCGGGCATGGTCGAGCAGGATGACTCCGATACCTGGCCTCACATGACCCTGGCTGCCAAAGGTGCGATGGGCCGCAAGAGCACGCTGAAATACCAGGCTTGCTTCGAAACAGGAGCACCCGAGGGCTGGCCGGGTCCTGGCATCGTCAACGAAGGCTTCACCAAGGACGATACCCAGTGGCACTGGTGGTTGTACTGGCACGAGCTGATGACTGCACCGAACGAGCAATAAGCGCCCGTTGGCCCTGGTTCGATTGCGGTCCTCGCGGGTCGCAGTCGCCGGTAACAGCATTAACAAGTACAAGAATAAAAGTGAGGGAATGACTCATGGCTCAGGTTCAACAACGCGGTGTGGAGGATATCCAGCCGGGTTCCCCTGTCGGTACCAAGCGGGTGCCGGTGGGCTCGCCGATATACAACGATGTGGTGACCTTTCTCTACGAGGAAGCCACGCTGCTCGACCAGATTCGCCTGCAAGAGTGGGCAGAACGTCTGGACACCGATCTGGTGTACACCGTACCGCTGCGCCAGACTCGCGTGGCGTCCGAGCTCAGAACCACCATCGTGCGCAGTGTTCAGCACTACCACGATGATTACCGCTCGATCATGGGGCGCATTTTGCGCCTGTCCGGCAAAAGCGCCTGGGCGGAAGATCCTCCCTCGCGTACCCGGCGTCTGGTGACCAACGTGTTTGTCGAAGAAACCGACAAGAGCGATGAGTTTGTGGTGACCAGTTACCTGCTGCTGACCCGTAGCCGTTTCAACGATCACCATGTCGATATCATCAGTGGCGAGCGACGTGACGTGCTGCGTCTGCACGAGGCGGGGTTCAAGCTTTCCCGGCGCGAAGTCATCATTGACCAGGCTGTGCTCGGAACGCCCAACCTGGCCGTCTTCCTCTAGGTTGCAACGGCGGTCCGACTCCAACCCGGATCGCCGTGTCCAGAGGGTATTGATGGCGCTGCTGTTGACGCGAGAGTGGGGTGACTAAGGCGTCTGCCTGAGCCACTCCTGATCCTGGGCGCACAGCTTGAGTTGTTCATGGCTGAAGTCCAGGGTCGAACCCTTCATACGCAGCGCCTGTTCAGCGCGTTCGGGTTGCTGGCTGTAGCAGCGGGCGGTGTTCACGGCGTGAATCTGCTCGTCAAGGTTGTAGGCGCGCCCCATCGAGATCAGCGTGCAGCGGCGAAGTAGCAGGGCCGCTTCGGCAACTTCTTCGTTGAGGGTGTTCAGTGCCCAGCGTGCCATGCCTTCCCGAAGGTTGATGCCGGAATAGGGTAGTGGTGCTTCGATCATTGTGCCGTTAACGTCCCAGATCAGATCTTCAATGCCATCGCGTACCAAGGTAGCGCGGGTGCGGTTGTCGATGCGCTGGCCAACGTGGATTTCATAGCGGCGTTGAAGAGTCCCGCGTGCGGCAGCTGCAATGGCGAGTCCCGCCAAGTCCAACAAATGGGTGCATTGATGACTGGCGTCGGTCTGCCGGGTGACAGAGTGGGCTATCCGGTTCAGTTTCATGCCAAGCAATTGCTGTAATTGATCACAAGCCTGCGGGCACATGGAATAGGGATAGCGCAACGCTTCACCGCCGATGGCAATGACTTCACCTTCCTGGTGACGAACCCATACACGGAAGTGATGGAAGTCGTCTTCCAGAGCGGCTCGGACTTCACCGGTACCATCGGCATGATGAGCAATCATGTCTACGCGGCGACGAAATACAGTCATCCTCAATATCCTTGTTCCGGTACTGTTTAGCCTGAAGAAATAAGCTATATTTAGACACTATAACCAATAATGTTCACAAAAAACAAAAAAGCGGAGTGGCTATGGCACTGCTAAATGAACAGGTTGCGCTGATTACGGGTGCAGGTGGCGGAATCGGGCGCGGCATTGCGCTGAACTTTGCCAAAGAGGGGGCTGCCGTGGTGGTCGCCGAACTGGATGTCACCAGTGGAGAGGCCGTAGTCGCCGAACTGCATGCCCTGGGCGCCAAGGCGGTATTCATCAAGACCGACGTGTGCAGCAAGACCGATATTGAAGCCGCGGTGCAATTGGCCGTTGATCAATTTGGTGGGCTAGACATCTTGGTCAACAACGCCTTTGCGCCAACGCCCAATGTCCTGCTGGAAGAAAAAACCGATGCGATGCTGGAGCAAACCCTCGGCTCTACCGTGTGGGCTGCCTGGTGGGCGATGAAAGCTGCGTTACCTCATATGAAGGCGCGGGGCGGTGGCAAGATCATCAACTTCTACTCCATCGATATCGAGATCGGCGCCTGGCTGCACGGCGACTACAACACGGCGAAGGCCGCGATTGTCGGGCTGACTCGTAGCGCAGCCTCTGAGTGGGGGCGCTTCAACATTCGTACCAATGCCATTGCTCCTACCGCGATGGGTGCCACTTTCCACAAACTCGCCGCAGAAAACCCCGGCTTTGCCGAAATGTCCGCATCGATGCGTCCGCTGGGCCGCTGTGGCGAGCCTGAAGCCGACATTGGCCCGGTGGTGGTGTTTCTCGCGTCTGAGATGTCGCGTTTTATCAC
>NZ_JBFUKU010000339.1:0-5330 GCF_056400685.1 Pseudomonas sp. P5_A12
CTGGTGTACCTGGTCTACAGCGACCGTTTGATCGAAGGTAGCCCGCAGAATGCGGTGACGGCAATCCCGATCCTGCCGTGGGCTCACGCTCAGTAGTCTGAAGCAAATCGAAATGTGGGAGCGGGCTTGCTCGCGAAGAGGGAGTATCAGATGACATTAATGTCGCCTGACACACCGCCTTCGCGAGCAAGCCCGCTCCCACATTTCGATTTGCTTCAGACTACTGAGCGTGAGCCCACGGCAGGATCGGGATTGCCGTCACCGCATTCTGCGGGCTACCTTCGATCAAACGGTCGCTGTAGACCAGGTACACCAGCGTATTGCGCTTCTTGTCGAGAAAACGCACCACCTGCATGGTCTTGAACACCAACGATGTGCGCTCCTTGAACACCTCATCGCCGTCCTTCAGCTCACCCTTGAAGCTGATGGGGCCGACCTGACGGCAAGCGATAGACGCCTCGGCACGGTCTTCAGCCAAGCCCAAACCACCCTTCACACCACCCGTCTTGGCACGCGAAAGATAGCAAGTCACGCCATCGACCTTCGGATCATCAAACGCCTCTACGACGATACGGTCGTTCGGGCCGACGAACTTGAACACCGTTGATACCTGGCCAATTTCCTCAGCCGAAGCCAGCAACGGCATTGCCAGCACCAGCCCCAATAATCCTTTTGCCATTCGCATTCAGGTATTCCTTCAGACCAGAATCAGGTTATCGCGGTGAACCAGTTCCGGCTCAGCCATATAACCCAACAAACCGACAATCGCCTCAGACGACTGACCGATAATTTTTTGCGCTTCAAGCGCACTGTAGTTAGCCAGGCCGCGGGCGATTTCGCGACCGTCCGGCGCCACGCACACCACCATTTCGCCACGGCGGAAGCTGCCCTGAACCAATTTGACGCCCACCGGCAGCAAACTTTTATGATCCTGGACCAGCGCCTTCACCGCACCACCATCCAGCACCAGCGTGCCACGGGTTTGCAAATGCCCGGCCAGCCACTGCTTGCGCGCCGCCAGCATGCCGCGCTCAGGCGAAAGCAAGGTGCCGATGCGCTCACCCGCCTTCAGGCGATCCAGTACGCGCTCAATACGCCCACCAACGATGATGGTATGCGCCCCAGAGCGAGCAGCCAGACGCGCAGCACGCAATTTGGTCTGCATACCGCCACGCCCCAGAGCACCACCCGTACCGCCCGCCACCGCGTCCAGCGCCGGATCATCGGCGCGCGCTTCGTAAATCAGGTTGGCGTCGGGGTTGTTGCGCGGATCAGCGTCGAACATGCCATCGCGATCCGTGAGGATCACCAGCAAGTCAGCCTCGACCAAGTTGGCCACCAGCGCCGCCAGCGTGTCGTTGTCGCCGAAACGGATTTCGTCCGTCACCACGGTGTCGTTTTCGTTGATCACCGGGATCACTTTCAACTCTACCAGAGCACGCAAGGTGCTGCGGGCGTTCAKGTAACGTTTGCGGTCGGACAAGTCATCGTGCGTCAGGAGAATCTGCGCGGTGTGCCGACCATGCTCGGCAAAGCTCGACTCCCAGGCCTGCACCAAACCCATCTGACCGATGGCGGCGGCAGCCTGCAACTCGTGCATCGCACTGGGTCGTACGGTCCAGCCCAAGCGGCTCATGCCCGCCGCCACCGCCCCGGAAGACACCAACACGAGTTCGACGCCAGCCTCATGCAAGGCCACCATCTGCTCGACCCAGACACCCATTGCTGCGCGATCCAGGCCTTTGCCATCCGCCGTCAGCAAAGCGCTGCCGATCTTCACGACCCAACGCTGCGCACCTGTCACCTTGCTCCGCATCATCTTCAACCTTAGCTTGAGGGCAGCACGACCCAGCGCCGCCCGTAACGTTATTCGTGACTACCGATTTCCAGATACTAAAACGCCGCTCGATTGAGCGGCGCTTAGTGAGCCGGTCTGCCAGCGATGATAACACCGCGATCAGACAGATAAACCGCCATCGCGGGCAAGCCCTGCTCCTACAGAATCAGTCACGCACGTAAATGATTTCCGGACCGTCTTCATCATCCACATCTTCTTCGTCCCAATCATCGTCGCCGATGTCATGGACCGACTTCACGCCGCTACGGCGCAGGGCACGCTGGTCATCCAGAGCCTGCAACTGAGCGCGCGCCTCGTCTTCGATGCGCTGATCGAGCTCAGCCAACTCTTCCTTGTAGGCCGGGTCGGCAGCCAGGCGATCAGCACGATCTTCCATGTAACGCATGATGTCGTGACACAGACGCTCAGTACCCAACTTGGAGATGGCCGAGATCACGTAAACCGGACCCGTCCACTCCAGGCGATCGACGATTTCCTTGACGCGAGCATCGTGCTCTTCTTCAAGGATCTGGTCGCACTTGTTCAGCACCAGCCAGCGATCACGCTCAGCCAAGGAAGGGCTGAACTTGGTCAACTCGCTGACGATCACTTCCGCGGCATCCGGCGCACTGGTGTCATCCAGCGGCGCCATGTCCACGAGGTGCAGCAGCAAACGGGTACGCGCCAAATGCTTGAGGAAACGAATCCCCAGGCCGGCGCCATCGGAAGCACCTTCGATCAGCCCCGGAATGTCCGCGACCACGAAGCTTTTCCAGCGATCGACGCTGACCACACCCAGGTTCGGCACCAAGGTGGTGAACGGGTAGTCGGCGACTTTCGGCTTGGCGGCCGATACAGAGCGGATAAAGGTACTTTTACCGGCGTTCGGCAAGCCCAGCAGACCGACGTCAGCCAGCACTTTCATTTCCAGCTTGAGGTCACGCGCCTCACCCGGCTTACCCGGAGTGGTCTGACGCGGAGCGCGGTTGGTACTGGATTTGAAACGGGTGTTACCCAGACCGTGCCAGCCACCGTGAGCCACCAGCAGTTTCTGACCAGCCTTGGTCAGGTCGCCGATCACTTCTTGGGTGGCCGCGTCGATGACGGTGGTGCCGACCGGTACGCGCAGCACCAGCTCTTCACCTTTCTTGCCAGTGCAGTCGGTGCTGCCACCGTTGGAACCGCGCTCGGCATCGAAGTGACGGGTGTAACGGTAGTCGACCAGGGTGTTGAGGTTTTCGTCGGCGATCATGTAGACCGAGCCGCCATCACCACCGTCACCGCCGTTCGGGCCGCCGTTTTCAATGAATTTTTCGCGACGGAAGCTCATGCAACCGTTGCCGCCGTCGCCGGCCTTTACTCGAATCGATACTTCATCAACAAACTTCATAACAAAACGCCTCTCGCCATACGGACGAGCCGAAAAAATCTAGACATAAGACTCTTGCAAAAATGAGCGCAGCGACCTCAATCAACGACCGCAAAACCTGCGCTGGAGCCCATCACAAACAGCTTTGCAAGAGACTCACCCCACAAACGAAAAAGCCCCGTCGCAAGACAGGGCTTTTCCAGCAACCACGTAATTATGCCGCGACGACGTCAGTCTTCGGGACAATGCTTACGTAACGGCGATTGAAAGCGCCTTTTACTTCAAACTTGATCACGCCGTCGATTTTAGCGAACAGAGTGTGATCTTTACCCATGCCAACACCGTAACCGGCGTGGAATTGGGTGCCGCGCTGACGCACGATGATGTTGCCCGGAATGATAACCTGGCCGCCATACATCTTCACGCCAAGGCGTTTGGCTTCTGAGTCGCGACCGTTACGGGTACTACCACCAGCTTTTTTGTGTGCCATGAGTCAATTCTCCTAGTGAGGAATTAGGCTGAAATTAAGCCTGAATACCGGTGATTTTGATCTCGGTGTACCACTGGCGGTGGCCCATACGCTTCATGTGGTGCTTACGACGACGGAACTTGATGATGCGGACTTTATCGTGACGACCTTGGGAGATCACTTCAGCCACAACGGTAGCGCCAGCAACAACTGGAGCGCCGATGTTCACGTCATCGCCATTGGCGACCAACAGAACGCGATCAAAAGTAACGGATTCGCCGGTAGCGATTTCCAGTTTTTCGATCTTCAGGTATTCACCTGGGGCGACCTTGTATTGCTTGCCACCAGTAACAATTACTGCGTACGACATGGTATTTCTCCGATAATCCTGCTCACCCAGCTCTTTATAAGAAGAGGTATTGGCTGGCATGGCTGCATAGGGCTGGAAGGCCTGTTTGCAATTGCGTAAGGCAGGTGCTGCCCAGGAAGTTCAGGGTGCGCGATTGTACGCAAGCTGTCGGGGCGATGCAAGAGGCCGTCCATCGCGCCTTGACACTCGCCGACGTGGGTCCTAGCATGCCGCGCAACCCTTCTGGAGCAACTGTCGCTGATGCAACCCCAAGCTTTCTACCGCGCGGTGGCGGACGATTTTAGCGCCGTTGACGGCATCATCAAGAAACAGCTGACTTCCCGAGTGCCGCTGGTATCGAAAATCGGCGATTACATTACCTCGGCTGGCGGTAAGCGCCTGCGTCCTTTATTGGTGTTGCTGTGTGGCAAGGCACTGGGCCGCGAAGGCGATGACCTGCGTCTGCTGGCTGCAACCATCGAGTTCCTGCACACCGCCACCCTGCTGCACGACGATGTGGTCGACATGTCCGGCATGCGCCGTGGCCGCTCGACCGCCAACGCCATGTGGGGCAACGCACCGAGCGTGCTGGTCGGCGACTTCCTCTATTCGCGCTCCTTCGAAATGATGGTCGAACTGGGCTCCATGCCGGTCATGAAGATCCTTTCGCAGGCGACCCGCATCATCGCTGAAGGCGAAGTGTTGCAACTGTCAAAGGTCCGTGACGCCAGCACCACTGAAGAAACCTACATGGAAGTCATCCGCGGCAAGACCGCGATGCTCTTCGAAGCTTCGACCCACAGTGCCGCCGCTCTTTGCGAAGCCCCAGCTGAACAGGCCGAAGCCCTGCGCACCTTTGGCGATCATTTGGGCGTGGCCTTCCAACTGGTCGACGACCTGCTGGACTACAAAGGCGACGCTGAAACCCTGGGCAAGAACGTCGGTGACGATCTGGCCGAAGGCAAGCCGACCCTGCCGCTGATCTACACCATGCGCGAAGGCACGCCGGAACAGGCTGCACTGGTGCGCAAGGCGATCCAGAAAGGCGGCATCGAAGACCTGGAAAGCATCCGCGAAGCGGTAGAAGCCTCGGGTTCGCTGGAATACACCGCGCAACTGGCCCGGGATTACGTGGCCCGGGCAATCAAATGCCTCGACGCCCTGCCCGCCAGCGAATACCGCGATGCACTGGTCGAATTGAGCGAATTTGCGGTCGCCCGCACGCACTGATTCCCACCTGTTAGAACCCGGCCCCTGTARGAGCCTGGCTTGCCAGCGATGGCATCAACTCGGTCTGCCGATAAAC
>NZ_JBFUKU010000340.1:0-5203 GCF_056400685.1 Pseudomonas sp. P5_A12
TTGCATGACTGATCACGCATTGCTTCTGGTTAACCTGGGTTCACCTGCCTCCACGTCGGTGGCGGATGTACGCAGCTACCTCAATCAATTTCTGATGGACCCGTATGTGATCGACCTGCCATGGCCGGTGCGGCGCTTGCTGGTGTCGCTGATCCTGATCAAACGCCCGGAGCAGTCAGCCCACGCCTACGCGTCGATCTGGTGGGAGGAGGGCTCGCCCCTGGTGGTGCTCAGCCGTCGTCTGCAACAGGCCATGACGGCGCAGTGGACCCATGGTCCGGTGGAACTGGCGATGCGATACGGTGAGCCGTCGATCGAATCGAAACTGGTGCAACTGGCCGCCCAGGGCCACAAAAGGATCACCCTTGCGCCGCTTTATCCACAGTTCGCCGACAGCACCACCACGACGGTGATCGAAGAAGCCAAGCGCGTGATTCGCGAAAAAGGACTCGACCTGCAACTGTCGATTCTCCAGCCGTTCTACGATCAGCCGGAATACCTCGACGCCTTGGCCGCCAGCGCGAAGCCTTATTTGCTGCAGGATTACGATCACTTGTTGCTGAGCTTCCACGGTTTGCCGGAGCGGCACCTGACCAAGCTCGATCCGACGGGGAAGCATTGCTTCAAGAATGACGATTGCTGCAAGAATGCTTCGCCAGCGGTATTAGCCACCTGCTATCGCGCGCAATGCCTGCGCACGGCGGCAGAGTTTGCCAAGCGAATGGGCTTGCCGGACGGCAAGTGGTCGGTGTCGTTTCAGTCGCGTCTGGGCCGAGCCAAGTGGATCGAACCCTACACCGAAGCGCGCCTCGATGAATTGGCCAAAAGCGGCGTGAAGAAAATTCTGGTGATGTGCCCGGCATTCGTTGCCGATTGCATCGAGACGCTGGAAGAGATTGGTGATCGCGGGCTGGAGCAGTTCCGCGAAGCGGGAGGGGAGGAATTGGTGCTGGTGCCGTGCCTCAACGATGATCCGCAATGGGCGCGGGCGTTGAGTGCACTGTGCGAAAGAGCGCCGTTGGCCCTTTGATGATCGTTCCCACGCAGAGCGTGGGAACGATCAAGAACTCAAGCCATTACAGCAACGGCTCCTCCGCCTTCTTGTGCTTCCAGCTGTCATTGCCCGGCAGCAACAGGTTCAGCGCAATCGCCACCACAGCGCACAGCGCGATGCCTTTGAGGCCAAAGTCATCCTGGCCAGTCCCGGTGCCGACCAGCATACCGCCGATCCCGAACACCAGAGTCACCGACACAATCACCAGATTGCGCGCTTCGCCCAAATCGATCTTGTGGCGAATCAGCGTGTTCATGCCCACCGCCGCAATTGAACCGAACAACAGGCAGAGAATTCCGCCCATCACCGGCACTGGAATGCTTTGCAGCAGTGCGCCGAACTTGCCGATGAACGCCAGGCTGATGGCGAAGATCGCCGCCCAGGTCATGATTTTCGGGTTGTAGTTCTTGGTCAGCATCACCGCGCCGGTCACTTCGGCGTAGGTGGTGTTGGGTGGGCCGCCAAACAGGCCCGCTGCGGTGGTGGCAATGCCATCGCCGAGCAGCGTGCGGTGCAGGCCGGGTTTCTTCAGGTAATCGCGACCGGTCACGCTACCGACGGCAATCACGCCGCCGATGTGTTCGATGGCCGGGGCCAACGCGACCGGAACGATGAACAGAATCGCCTGCCAGTTGAACTCGGGCGCGGTGAAGTTCGGAATCGCAAACCACGGGGCGGCCGCAATCTTCGCGGTATCGACGACGCCGAAGTAGAAAGCCATGGCAAAACCGACCAGTACGCCGGAGATGATCGGCACCAGACGGAAAATGCCTTTGCCAAACACCGCGACGATCAGGGTGGTCAGCAGCGCGGGCATGGAGATGAGCATTGCCGTCTGGTAATGAATCAGCTCAGTGCCGTCGCCGGCCTTGCCCATCGCCATGTTGGCGGCAATCGGCGCCATGGCCAGGCCAATGGAGATGATCACCGGACCAATTACCACCGGTGGCAGCAGGCGGTCGATGAAACCGGTGCCTTTGATCTTCACGGCCAGGCCGAGGAAGGTATAGACGAAGCCTGCCGCCATCACGCCGCCCATGGTCGCCGCCAGGCCGAACTGACCCTTGGCAAGGATGATCGGGGTGATGAAGGCAAAGCTCGACGCCAGGAACACCGGCACCTGACGTCCGGTGACGATCTGAAACAAAATCGTCCCCAGGCCTGCGGTGAACAGCGCCACGTTGGGGTCGAGGCCGGTAATCAGGGGCATCAACACCAGCGCGCCGAAGGCCACGAACAGCATCTGAGCACCCGACAGCACCGTGCGCCAGAGCGGATCGTTGAACTCTTGCTGCATGCTCAAGCGTCCTTCTGCTTGGTACCGAAGATCTTGTCACCGGCATCGCCCAGGCCCGGGATGATGTAACCGTGTTCGTTCAGTTTTTCGTCAATGGAGGCGGTGTAGATGATCACGTCCGGGTGAGCCTTCTCCACAGCGGCGATGCCTTCCGGTGCGGCTACCAGCACCATGGCGCGGATCTCGCGGCAACCGGCCTTTTTCAGCAGGTCAATGGTGGCGACCATGGAGTTGCCGGTGGCGAGCATCGGGTCGATGATCATCGCCAGGCGCTCGTCGATTTCCGGGACCAGTTTTTCCAGATAGGTGTGCGCTTGCAGGGTTTCTTCGTTGCGGGCCACGCCCACGGCGCTGACTTTGGCGCCCGGGATCAGGCTCAGCACGCCTTCGAGCATGCCGATACCGGCGCGCAAAATCGGTACTACAGTAATTTTCTTGCCGGCGATTTTCTCGACCGACACCGTGCCGCACCAGCCTTCGATGTCGTAGGTCTCCAGCGGCAGGTCTTTGGTGGCTTCATAGGTCAGCAGGGCGCCGACTTCCTGAGCGAGCTCACGGAAATTCTTGGTGCTGATGTCTGCACGGCGCATAAGGCCAAGTTTATGACGGATCAGCGGGTGGCGGATCTCGAGGATGGGCATGGGAAAGGCTCCGGCGGCGGGCAAAAAAACCGGCCTAGATTAATCTATCCGAGGGTGTTGTCCTATAGACAATACAGTACGTTAGTCCACAAACGCTTGATCTGACCGGGCTTGATGCGTACCTTTGCCCGCTTTTCCTGAACCGTCCCTCCCTTTACCCCCTCCCTGGAGAGCACCATGTCCGCTGATCTCGAGCATATCCGTCAAATCATGCGAGAGGCTGACTGCCTGTACACCGAAGCTGAAGTCGAGGCGGCCATCGCCCGCGTCGGTGCGCAAATCAACGATCAACTGGCGGATTCCAACCCGGTGGTGTTCTGCGTGATGAACGGCGGCCTGATTTTCTCCGGCAAGCTGCTGACGTATCTGCACTTCCCGCTGGAAGCTTCTTATCTGCACGCCACCCGTTATCGCAACGAAACCAGCGGCGGCGACCTGTTCTGGAAAGCCAAGCCGGAAGTGTCATTCATCGACCGTGACGTGCTGATTATCGACGACATCCTCGACGAAGGTCACACCTTGGGCGCGATCATCGACTTCTGCAAACACGCCGGCGCGCGCAAGGTGCATACCGCCGTGCTGATCGACAAGGACCACGACCGCAAGGCTCGCCCGGACCTGAAAGCCGATTTCGTCGRCCTGCCGTGCATCGACCGTTACATCTTCGGTTACGGCATGGACTACAAAGGCTACTGGCGTAACGCTAACGGGATCTTTGCTGTTAAAGGAATGTAATCGATGGCCACGCCGCGCTTTCTGAATCAAACGCTGTTCACTGAATTGGCCGAGAAAGCTGCGGCTAATCCTCGTGGACGGCAGCACCACAACTTTCATCAGATGGAAGACGCCTGCCATCGCATGGCGGTGGGTTTGCAGCCGAGCACCTATATCCCGCCTCACCGGCACTTGGGCGAGAACAAGGACGAAACATTGCTGGTCCTGAAAGGACGCCTCGGGGTGTTGATCTTCGATGAGGCTGGCGGGGTGGTTAAAAAGCAAATCCTGCAAGCCGGTGGCGATTGTGTCGGCGTGGACCTGCCCACTGGTGTTTTTCACGGATTGGTGGTGCTGGAAGCCGACAGCCTGATGTTCGAGTGCAAGGCCGGTCCGTACCGCCCGGTGGGTGAAGGCGAACTGGCGGATTGGGCGCCTCGTGAAGGCGAGCCCGGTGTCGCCGAGTATCAGGCGTGGATGCTGTCACAATTCGATTGATCCCTTACCCCTGTGGGAGCGAGCCGCCCGGAGCCGGCTCACTCCCACAGGGAATCGCGTCTACAGCAGTATTTCCATATGCCCGTGATAAAGTGCCCGGCCTCGTCTTCGGAGCCCGTCATGAGCCTTTTGATTCGCAGCTTTGCCGCCTTGTTGCTGACCCTCAGCCTGCCACTGGCGGCCGCCCCGGCACCGATGCACGCACAGTTTCTGCCACCCGATGACCTGACCCTGCGCGACGCCGAGCCTGAGCAGCAACAACTCCTGCAGGTCACCGAGTATTCGGTGGTGGTGGGCAGCCAGCGCCAGTCCAATCAACAGCCGATTCCCGTCACGTCACCGTTGCTGATCCGCCTCAAGGGCAAATCTTTGAACAAGGGCGCGACCATCAACCAGGTGCTGGTCAACTTCGATGGCGAAAGCAAAAGCCTGAAAAAGCCGGTCTACGACGACAAAAGCAAAACCCTGACACTGTTTTACCCGCTGGCGCAGTACCGAGTGGTGATCGACTTGTTGCGCAATGACACGGTGTATTGCCAGTTCCTCAGCTATGCCAACGGCCATGTCTGGGCGGATTTGCACACCAGGGCCACTCGCACGCGTTGAGCCCGGCGCCAAGGGAGGGGTAAACTGCCCGCCCCGTGAAATGTCTGCGAGCTGGAGTCGGCAATGCGTAAAGATAAGAAGCAAGTGATTGGTGACGAGATCGGCGACGAGCAGATCAAGTTGTTCCTCGATTTCGAGCCAGTCGACGCCACTTCGCCGTCGCTGCACAAATTGATCAAGGCCTACCGTGGCCTGCGCATCGATGACTTCGAGCGATTTCTGACGTTCTTCGTCGAGGCAGGTCTGGACCTCAATGGCCAGGATGAACACGGCAATGACTTCGTTGCCCTGATCAAGGATCAGCGCAATGCGGCCGAGTACATTGAACTGATCGCCAAGGCCCGCGGTTAAGATCAAAAATTCGCAGCCTCGCTGCGCTCGACAGCTCCTACA
>NZ_JBFUKU010000341.1:0-5199 GCF_056400685.1 Pseudomonas sp. P5_A12
ACCTGCGATGGCATGCGTGATGCTGGCCACTGGAATCCTGCCTGGGATTCGCTGGCCGAGCTGGACGCGCAGTGGATGGAAAAGTTTCTCGGCATGGCCACACACCCGATACGCAAGGGGATTCTGGAGCCCAAGACCTTCGAACTGATCGCCATCGCCGTCGATGCTTCCTGCACCCATCTGTACGCCCCGGGCGTGCGTCGGCACATCCGCAAGGCACTCGAAGTAGGGGCCACCGTCGAGGAAATCCTGGCGGTGCTGCAGCTGACTTCGATCCTGGGCATCCACAGCATGGCGCTGGGCGCCCCGATACTCATCGAGGAAGCGCAGAAACTGGCTGTCGAGGGGCCGGTTCAAGGTACCTACTGATTTCATCCGTCTGGTGCGAAGGCCATAACGGCCTTCGCCCATCTCCGCTAAACAGTCCCGATCAGATGATTCACTCTAGGCCGATGGCTGTCTGAGAACTTCTCATTTGATGCCAGCCACCTTTCATTTGATGCCAGCACTACTCACCTGGTGCCACGTCTTTTAACTGACCTGGGACGTTTCAGTCGACGCGCCCGAGATCGCCAGTGCCCGCAAGTCTTTACGCAATATCTTGCCCACCGTGGACTTGGGCAACGCCGCGAGGAATTGCACCTGGCGCGGTATCTTGTAGGCCACAAGATGCGCGCGGCAGTGCTCGATCAGTTTCGCTTCATCGAGTACGGCATTGGCCGCCTTGACGACGTACAGGCAGACGGATTCACCGCTGCGCTCGTCCGGCAGACCGATCACGGCGCATTCGCTGACTCCTGTGCAGTTGGCGACAACCACTTCCACCTCGTTGGGGTACACGTTGAAGCCGGAGACAATAATCATGTCTTTCTTGCGATCGACGATCTTGAGCAGGCCATCGGCGGCAAAGTGGCCAATGTCGCCGGTGCGAAAGTATCCATCTCTCGTAAACGCGTTGGCGTTGGCTATCGGTTTTTGCCAGTAACCGGCCATGATCTGCGGTCCCTTGGCGCAAATTTCCCCGATCTCGCCGAGCGCGGCGGGTTGATCATCTTCCTTGAGCAGCACGATGTCAGTTGAAGGCAACGGCAAACCCACGGCCGCAGAGAACTGACTGCGCCCCATGACGTTCAGGCACAGGATGGCCGAGGTCTCGGAGAGGCCATAGCCTTCGAGGATCTCCTGGCCGGTGATGTACTTCCACTGCGCCGAGGTGGCTGGCAGCACGGCGGCGCCACCGCCGATGGCCAGTCGCAGGCGCGAAAAATCCACATCGCCAATACGCGGATGGCGGACCAGTGCGCCGTACAGGGTGTTGACCCCTGTCAGCAACGTCGGGCGGGCGGCGATCAGGGTGTTGACCAGATCGTCGCTGTTGCGCGCATCGGGGATCAGCCAATTCTCGGCCCCGGCCGAAAAGCAGATCAGCAGATTGATCGTCAAGGCAAACACGTGGAACAACGGGAGTGCGGTGACCACCACGTTGTCACCGTCAGTGTCGAACATGTCAGGGAGAAAAGCGCGCGCCTGCATGATATTGGCGATCAAGTTGCGGTGAGACAGGGCGGCGCCTTTTGACGGCCCGGTGGTCCCGCCGGTGTACTGCAGAAAGAGCAAGTCATCACCCGTCAGGTCGACCGGTGCCATCTGCAAGGTGCTGCCTTCGCGTAGTGCATCGACGAAACGTATCAACGGCATCGAGGACTGGATATCTATCTCGCCGGCCGCCACTGGCCCGGACAGGGTGTCGCAGAGATTTACCACAATGACTTTTCTGATGGCTGTGCCGATCAGTATCGTTTCCAGGGACGGGAGCGCACTGGCAATGATGACAATGGTCTGGGCCCCGGAATCGTTGAGTTGGTGCAAGAGCTCCTGCGGGGTGTAGGTCGGATTGACATTCACCTGGGCTGCGCCGGTCCGGAGGATGCCGAACATGGCCACGGGAAATGCTGGAATGTTGGGCAGCATGACCGCAACCCGATCCCCTCGTTGCACGCCGTGATGCTGCAGGTAGGCGGCAAATGCGCAGGACTGCCGGTCGACATCGGCGTAACTGAGAGAGTGCTTGAAACAGCGGAATGCGGTGTGACTGGCGTAGCGCTGCATGGCTTCTTGGGCCATGGCGACGACCGAAGAGAAGGCATCCGGGTTGATGTCAGCCGGTACGCGGGCGTCGTAACTTTGTTGCCAATGACGGGCGGTAGAGAATGATGGGGTCATGATCAACCTGCTTTTGAAGTTATTGTGGGGCGGTGATTGAGCCGTTGGCCTGCATACGGGCGCGCTTGCCGATGCTCAGATCGACTGAGACAGGCACCTCGATGGTGTCTTTCATGGCGCCCGTCTCAAGAACATGGCTGAGCACAGACGCGCTCAAGATCAGTGTGATAGTTACGCACCCCCAACATCAGCACGAACGCAGCGGCAACGCCTGCCAGGGGCAGCAGTTGCAGTGCCGAGGCGAGGCCAATGCGATCAGCAAGCAAGCCGGTGACAAAGGGGCCGGGGGCCATGCCCAGCAGATTGTTGGCAATCGCCAGCGTGGCCATTGCAGTGCTGTGAAGGGCAGGTGGAGTCMGGTCGGCGACCATGGTGCCGGACGGGCCGACGATGCCACCGCCGACGAACATGGCGAGGCCGATCATGACCAGTTGCGCCATGCCCACCGGCAGCTGGAAAGCCACGGTCAACAGCGCACTGCAGAGCAGGCAATAACCCATGGTCAAGCGGATTTTGCGCGTCGGCGAACCGGTGCACAGCCGGTCGGCGATGGCACCGCACAAAGGCATGCCGACCGCCGTGCAGAGCATAAAAATGGCGGCGATGGCGCCGGCGTTGGTGAGCGGCATGTCGTAGAAGCGATTCAGGTAGCTGGGCAACCAGGTCAGCAAGGCGCCGATGGTGAACAGTTGCAGGCCACTGCCGATGTAGACGCTCAACACCGAAGACGTCGAGAACAGGGTCTTGAGTGGAGGATAGGTCCTGGACAGACCCGCGCCCGTTTTCTGCCGAGGCGATTCGAGACGAGAAGGCCTGACGACCAGCGCGTAGACCGCCGTCAATGCAATGCCATAAATGGCCATGCCAACGAAGGACGCACGCCAGCCGAAATGCGTCGCGAGCACGCCGCCCAGGCCGATGCCGAGCACAGAGCCGACCATGCTTCCGGCCAGGAACGCACCGGTGATCGTCGAGCGTTGATGTGGGGGGAAGATGCTCAGCACCACGGCCAGGCCGACGCTGCCATAGGCCGCTTCGCCGACGCCAATGAAGAAGCGCGCGACGAACATTTCCGGATAGTTGGAAGCGAAACCACACATCAGCGTGGCSAGGCTCCAGAGAGCGGCCATGAGGATGAGGCTGCGGATGCGCCCCCAACGATCGGCCACGACCGACAGCGGAAACGCCAGCACGCCGACGGCGACAGCGACAACGCCGGAGAGCGCGCCCAATTCGGAATCTGAAAGGCCCCATTCGGCCTTGAGCTGCGGGAACACGACGGTCAGTACCTGCCGGGACATGAAGTCTGACAGCAGCAGTCCGAAGGTCAGGGCGAAGACCACCCAGGCGTAGGGCCGGGCGACACGCCGCCAGGTTTCACCACGTAGTTCTATTGGAACGTGCAAAGTCATGGAGACTTTCCTCTCGTTACGGCCACGTTCATTGCGCAGCTCTTGTAAATTGGGGTGCAGCGATACTTGCGGAGCGCGCTTATGGAAAGCGCACCCCGCGAGTTGATTTAGCCGTGTTGCGTAAAGCCTTTTTGACCAGGCTTGCGGTTCGGCGCAAAGCCGTTCTCGGCCAGGGTCTCATCGGCGTCCTTGTAGAACGTGCCAATCTTGTAGATTTCGCGGGCTTCTTTGCCGTTGGCCACTTCGCGCCCCATTTCCCTGGAAATACGCACCAGTTGCTCGATCTGCTCGACATTGCTCATCTTGCGATCACGGCCTTGCGTCCAGAGGTTGTCCTCGGTGCCACAACGCACATGCATCCCCATGGCAATCGCCATGACGTTCAGCGGCAGGACATTGAGCATGGCGGTTTCCAGGGTCAGCACGGAGCCGTCGGGGCAGGCACGTACGAAGTTCGCCAGGTTGTAGAGGTTGGGAGCATCGGAACCACCACCGATCGCCACCCAGGTCAGGATCAACGGCACGTTGCAGACGCCGCGCCGCATCATGCGCTCGACCGTTTCGAACGAGGGGATGTTGCCGAGTTGAAATTGCGTCTGGATACCACTGGCTGAGAGACGCTTGATGTGTTCCTCGACCCACTCAGGGCCGGCCGGAATGGTCATCTCGCGGTAGGCGCGATAAATCTCGGGCGTCGCAATACTGGTGCCGGCAAGATCGGCTTCGCACATTTGCTCGACGATGTTCATCTGGTTGCTGTTGATGGCAATCGTCACCTGGTCGGGCTTGGGCGAGAGTTCGGCAAGCATGTGACGCGTGTCATCGGAGAGCCATTTGGCGACGTCGCTATCACCCTCCGGGGCGAAGGAAATCGAGCCGCCGACCTGAATGATCATGTCCGGTACCGCTTCGCGTACGCCGGCGATCAGTTCATTGAACTTGGACAGTCTCTTGGAGCCTTTACCATCCAGCTCACGGACATGCAGGTGAAGCACAGTGGCACCGGCGTTGTAGCAGTCAACCGCCATCTGCACCTGCTCCGCCATGGTCACCGGGATCTCTTCGGGGAAGTCCGAAGGCTTCCACTCAGGTGCGTAGGGCGCAACGGTAATGACAAGCTTCTGTTGGTTTTCGGGGTGCAGCGATCCGTCAAGAAAGTTCATGCATGACTCCAATGTGTTGTTGTTTTTGTGCTTTCAAAAGCGCCGATGTTGCTGGGTGCATGGCTTTTACTTTGGGGTAACTGACCGTTGAAAACCTCTCATGTCATGCCAAAAACCTTTCATTTCGTGCCAGCGACGGCGGAGGTTTCAATCGGTGCCATATACTGCGATGCAGGCCACGCCGATTTTGCGATCGACATCAAGGAGCGGAGAGGGGATGGGCGCGTTCGTAAGAGCTGCAACGCTCAAACACTACATAGAGGTGGCGCAGAGTCTTGGCCTTAATCCAAGCAAAATGCTGCGTAACGCGGGCCTGTCGCCAAGCATGCTCAACGACCCGGAATTCTTGCTGCCGTTGGAGGCGGCGCTGAAGTTGCTGGAGAGTTCTGCGGATCATTCAT
>NZ_JBFUKU010000342.1:0-5190 GCF_056400685.1 Pseudomonas sp. P5_A12
GGCAGGTGCTTGAGCTTTTCATCGGCCCGCACGTGGCGCAGCAAGTCGATACCGCTCATGCCAGGCATGTTCCAGTCCGTGACCAGAAAGTCGATGCTTCCGCTGTTGAGAACCGGAATGGCAGTAGTGCCATCGTCGGCTTCGACCGTGTTGGTGAACCCCAGGTCACGCAACAGGTTTTTTATGATCCGCCGCATCGTTGAGAAGTCATCAACGATGAGGATTTTCATGTTCTTGTCCAATTCGACCTCCAAGCAGTCTTAAACGCGCCCAGCACCTGGACACGCCATTTCATTCAAACCGGCAATGCATTCGATGACTGTCTGGAGCACAACAGATCGTGACCGGTGCAGTACAACCCCACCGGCCTCGTTCGCAGTGTCCCCACACTGCCTTCAGCGCGCTCGCCACTCCCCCAAACGCCCCCGCAAACGGGCCGCGCACTGGCTGTGTAACTGGCTGACCCGCGATTCGCTGACCCCCAGGACCTCTCCGATTTCCTTGAGGTTCAACTCTTCGTCGTAGTACAGCGCCAACACCAGTCGCTCGCGCTCCGGCAAATTGGCAATCGCGTCCGCCAACGCCGCCTGAAAGCGTTCATCTTCCAGATCGCGTGACGGCTCGAGATGAGCACTCGCGCCATCCTCGTGCAGCCCTTCGTGTTCGCCGTCCTGCAACAGATCATCGAAACTGAATAAGCGGCTGCCCAGGGTGTCGTTCAAAATCCCGTAATAATCGTCGAGACTTAATTGGAGTTCGGCCGCAATCTCGTGATCTTTAGCGTCACGGCCGGTTTTAGCTTCAATTGAGCGAATTGCGTCACTGACCATGCGGGTATTTCGGTGGACCGAACGCGGCGCCCAATCCCCCTTGCGCACTTCATCGAGCATGGCGCCGCGGATTCGTATGCCCGCGTACGTCTCGAAACTCGCGCCTTTGCTGGCGTCGTATTTGGTCGACACTTCAAGCAGGCCGATCATCCCGGCCTGGATCAGGTCTTCGACCTGGACACTGGCTGGCAGACGAGCCAGCAAGTGGTAAGCAATGCGTTTGACCAGTGGCGCGTAACGCTCGATCAGCTCGTACTGCGCGTCACGTGCCGACGTCTTGTAGAGGTTATAGCCACTGGCTGTCATAGAACGGGGCCCGCCATCTGCTGCACGAGCCGCTCGACAAAAAACTCCAGGTGCCCACGCGGGTTGGCAGGCAATGGCCAGGTATCGACTTTCTGCGCGATGGCCTTGAACGCCAGGGCGCACTTGGAACGTGGAAAGGCTTCATAAACGGCGCGTTGCTTCTGCACGGCCTTGCGCACGCTTTCGTCGTAAGGCACCGCGCCGACGTACTGCAGGGCAACGTCGAGGAAGCGATCGGTAACCTTGGTCAACTTGGCGAAAAGATTACGCCCCTCTTGCGGGCTCTGGGCCATGTTGGCCAGGACGCGGAAGCGGTTCATGCCGTAATCGCGGTTAAGCAGTTTGATCAGGGCGTAGGCGTCGGTAATCGAAGTCGGCTCGTCGCAGACCACCAGCAAGACTTCTTGCGCTGCACGAACGAAACTGACTACCGAGTCACCTATACCCGCGGCGGTGTCGATCACCAGGACGTCGAGGTTGTCGCCGATGTCGCTGAAGGCCTGGATCAGGCCGGCGTGTTGAGCTGGACTCAGGTGAACCATGCTCTGTGTGCCGGAGGCTGCCGGAACGATTCGAATACCGCCCGGGCCCTGCAACAGAACGTCGCGCAGCTCACAGCGGCCTTCGATCACGTCAGCCAGGGTACGTTTGGGTGTCAGTCCCAGCAGGACGTCGACATTCGCCAGGCCCAGGTCAGCGTCTAACAACATGACGCGACGGCCGAGTTCGGCCAGGGCCAGTGACAAATTCACTGACACGTTAGTCTTGCCGACGCCACCTTTGCCGCCGGTCACCGCGATCACCTGTACGGGATGCATGCTGCCCATGTTATTTCTTTACCTTGTCTTGCATAGACGGAGGCCACATTACTGGCTGCGCGTTCGCTAATGGAACAATGCATGGCAGGCCATCGATGTAGGTACAAAAACTGTTCATTACTACCTTAGCCGACCTGCTTGGTCGGGCTGTGGTAAATATCAGCGAACATATCAGCCATGGCTTCTTCGCTGGGTTCTTCCTGCATTTGCACACTGACGGCGCGGCTGACCAACTGATGACGACGCGGCAGATGCAAATCATCCGGAATCCGCGGGCCATCGGTCAGATAGACCACCGGTAATTCATGACTGATCGCCAAGCTTAATACCTCGCCCAGACTTGCCGTTTCATCCAGTTTAGTCAGGATGCAGCCCGCGAGCCCGCAACGCTTGTAACTATGGTAAGCAGCCGTTAGAACCTGTTTCTGGCTGGTGGTTGCCAATACCAGATAATTTTTTGATTTGATGCCACGTCCGGCCAGACTTTCGAGTTGCATGCGCAGTGCCGGATCGTTGGCCTGAAGGCCCGCAGTATCAATCAACACCACGCGTTTGCGCAGCAGTGGTTCGAGCGCCTGCACCAAAGACTGCCCCGGATCGACGTGGGTCACCGAGACGTTGAGAATCCGCCCGAGCGTCTTGAGCTGCTCCTGGGCGCCAATGCGAAAGCTGTCCATGCTCACCAGTGCGATATTCTGCGCGCCGTACTTGAGCACGTAACGGGCGGCGAGCTTGGCCAGGGTGGTGGTCTTGCCCATGCCGGCAGGACCGACCATGGCCATCACACCACCCTCTTCCAGTGGCTCGATTTCCGGTGTGACGAGCTTGCGCGCCAAATGCGCCAGCAACATGCGCCAAGCCTGACGAGGCTCATCAATGTCAGGAATCATAGCTAACAAATCGCGGGACAACGGACCGGACAGACCGATGCGTTGCAGGCGACGCCAAAGATTGGCCTGATCCGGGCGGCTGCCTTGCAGCTGATTCCAGGCCAGCGAGCCGAGTTGGACTTCCATCAGTTCGCGCAGGCTATTGAGTTCGAACCGCATCGAGTCGAACGCACGTGGGTCAACGCCACCGGCGGCAGGTGCCGGGGCGGGTTCCGCGCGACGCGGTTCGGAGTAGGTCGGTTCGATCAGCGGCTCGGCAGCAGTAAGTGGCAGGCCAGCGAACAACTGGCGATTGGTGGTCTTGTCGCCTTCGGTTTCGCCGTCGCCACGCAGGCTCAATTCGGCCTGGGCAGTCACGATGCGCGACTGGGACTTGCGCAGCTCATCCTCGAGTTCCATGTTTGGAACACGCGGGGCCAGCGCCGACAATTTGTAATCCAGCGCAGCCGTCAGCTCGACACCACCGGCAATCCGGCGATTGCCAATAATGGCGGCATCAGCGCCCAGCTCATCACGAACCAGTTTCATGGCCTGACGCATATCAGCGGCGAAAAAACGCTTTACTTGCATAAACCACTACCTCAACCGTTGGGCCCTACTGTCGCAACGATGGTCACTTGCTTGTTGTCAGGAATTTCCTGGTAAGCCAACACATGCAAACCCGGGACTGCCAGTCGGCCGAATCGCGACAACATGGCGCGAACCGGGCCGGCCACCAGCAGAATCACTGGCTGACCTTGCATTTCCTGACGCTGCGCGGCATCGATCAACGAGCGCTGCAGTTTTTCAGCCATGCTTGGCTCCAGCAGAACGCCCTCYTCCKRGCCTTGTCCTGCCTTCTGAATACTATTGAGCAATATCTGTTCCAACCTTGGCTCCAGGGTGATCACTGGTAGCTCAGAGTCAGTGCCTACAATGCTTTGGACGATTGCGCGGGACACGCCGACGCGCACAGCGGCCACCAGAGCGGCAGTATCTTGACTCTTGGCGGCATTGTTGGCGATCGCCTCGGCGATGCTGCGAATGTCTCGCACGGGCACCTGCTCGGCCAGCAGCGCCTGCAACACCTTGAGCAACTGCGACAGCGAAACCACGCCTGGCACCAACTCCTCAGCCAATTTAGGCGAGCTTTTGGCCAGCAATTGCATGAGTTGCTGGACTTCTTCGTGACCGATCAGTTCGCTGGAGTGCTTGTACAGAATCTGGTTCAAGTGGGTGGCAACGACCGTACTGGCGTCGACCACGGTGTAACCAAGGGATTGCGCCTGGGCGCGCTGGCTGATTTCGATCCAGACCGCCTCCAACCCAAAAGCCGGATCTTTGGCGTTTATGCCATTGAGCGTGCCGTAGACCTGGCCCGGGTTGATCGCCAGTTCGCGATCCGGGTAAATCTCTGCCTCGGCAAGGATCACACCCATCAACGTGAGGCGATAGGCACTCGGCGCCAGGTCAAGGTTGTCACGGATATGCACAGTCGGCATCAAGAAGCCCAGGTCCTGGGACAGCTTCTTGCGCACGCCCTTGATCCGCGCCAGCAGTTGACCTCCCTGATTACGGTCCACCAGTGGAATCAGGCGATAGCCGACTTCCAGACCAATCATGTCGATCGGCGTCACGTCGTCCCAGCCAAGCTCCTTGGTCTCCATGGCGCGGGCCGGCGAAGGCAGTAATTCCTGCTGACGCTTGACCTCTTGCAGGGCTTGGACCTTGACCACATTCTGCTTCTTCCAGAACAGGTACGCAGCACCGGCGGCGACGGCGGCCATACTGAGGAAGGAAAAGTGCGGCATGCCCGGAACGAGCCCCATCACTGCCATCAAACCCGCAGCCACGGCCAGCGCTTTCGGTGAGGCGAACATCTGGCGGTTGATCTGCTTGCCCATGTCTTCCGAGCCGGAAGCTCGGGTCACCATGATGGCTGCGGCGGTGGACAACAGCAGAGATGGCAATTGCGCCACCAAACCGTCACCGATGGTCAGCAGCGCATAAACCTTACCGGCATCGGCGAAGCTCATGTTGTGCTGAAAGATACCAACGGCGATGCCGCCAATCAGGTTGATGAACAGAATCAGCAGGCCGGCGATGGCGTCGCCGCGCACAAATTTGCTGGCACCGTCCATGGAACCATAGAACTCGGCTTCCTGGGCCACTTCCATCCGGCGCAGCTTGGCCTGGTTCTGATCGATCAGGCCGGCATTCAAATCGGCGTCGATTGCCATTTGCTTGCCGGGCATCGCATCGAGGGTGAAACGCGCACTGACCTCGGAAATCCGCCCGGCACCCTTGGTCACCACGACGAAGTTGATGATCATCAAAATCGCGAAGATCACGATACCAACGACATAG
>NZ_JBFUKU010000343.1:0-5164 GCF_056400685.1 Pseudomonas sp. P5_A12
GCTTACACATCTGCGAAAGTCGATGCTTTCAAAACCTTCATTGAGTCCTGTTTTTCTGCCAGGGCACCTTGGGAGGTTTTTGAAGAGTAAGTTGCACCGTGATTGAGAGTTGAGTTATGTCAAAAAAACAAAAAAACGAAAACTGGGATGACTTTCGATACTTTTTAGCTGTGGCAAGGGCTGGCACCCTTTCAGCTGCTGCCGAAAGACTTGGTACGGAGCATACAACTGTAGCGCGTCATATTTCAGCCTTGGAAGAAGGTTTGAAAATCAGACTGTTCCACAAAAGTAATTCTGGCTATGAGTTAACTCCCGAAGGGGAGCGGGTTCTAAATGCTGTTGAGAGTATGGAAAGCATTTTGCTTTCTTATAAAGGTGATGAGAGTGATCCTGGACAAATATCAGGGCTAGTCAGGATTGGAGCTCCCGATGGATTCGGAAGTGTATTTCTAGCTCCTAGAATGGCAGAGCTAACGAGGAAGTTCCCCAATCTAGAGGTAGAGATTTATGCAGCGGCGCGGGTATTTAGTCTCTCCAAACGAGAGGCGGATATCGGCATCAGCTTGGCGACTGCTGAACATATGCGGGTTGCTTCTCGACGCCTGACGGATTATCGGCTTCAGATCTATGCGACGCGTCAGTACATTGATGAGTCCCCCCCGATACGTACCCAGAAGGATCTCGTGCAGCATCCATTTGTGGGGTACGTCGAGGAACTCTTGTTTGCCCCCCAACTCAATTTTTCCAGTGGATTAGATGTGGAGTTGGTCTCACGCCTGCGCAGCACCAACCTGCTCACCCAGGTGCATACGGTCTTGGGTGGTAAGGTGCTCGGTATCCTTCCCGCCTATATCGCAACCTCATTTCCTAAACTCATCGCCGTCCTTCCGGACGAGGTCAGCATCACGCGTTCGTTCTACATGCATGTTCATGAGGATCACAGAAAGGCCGCTCACATCCGAGAGGTCGCTAGGTTCATCGCAGAGCAGGTGGATGCGAACCGGGAGATCTTTCTCTGACAAATTCGCTGATGGCTCGCACCACCATCAGTGAATTTTTGCACGCCGGATGTGTGTTTATTGTGTTGTGAAGGCACAACCGGCGAGCGTACTGTTAATCCCATCGAGTTAGCCATTTTTTAAATGACTAAATTCGTAGGCAGATACCAGTCATTAATAATAGGTGCAGCATGCTATATGTCATCTACTGCAAGGATGATCCGTCTACTCCTACTAGACGCGATGAATTCTATGATGCGCACCGCGCTTATCTGAAAAGCGCCCCCATCAAGATCTTGGTTGCTGGGCCGTACACTTCCGTTGAAAGCGACAAGAAAATTGGCAGCATGCTTATTGTAGAGGCAGAAGCGTTCGAGCAAGTATTTGAGTTCCAGCGGAATGATCCATTCGCCTTGAATGGTGTCTGGAACGAAGTAAGTTTGAATCCCTATTTGAAGTCGATTGATCAGCGCTAAGTATTCGTGGGCATCGTCAACTGCCCGCGCAAGCTGCTTGATCAATTAGACGCATGAAAATTAGTTGGTACAACCCCTCGTAGAGCAATGGAGAACAAAAATGAAAACTATCGCTTGGATCGGCCTCGGCTTCATGGGCAAACCAATGTCCAAACACATGATGAACGCTGGCTATACGGTAAAAGGCGTGGACATTGATCCGGCTGCCTGTGAGCGTGCTGCTCAGAACGGTGTCCAGATCTGTTCGACCGTGGCAGAAGCCTGCAAAGGTGTAGACGCCGTCTTTACCATGCTGCCAACCGGTACCGAAGTTAAAGACGTTTTAGCCGGCCCGAACGGCGTTTTCGCCAGCATCGACCCGAACACCGTGGTCATCGACTGCTCCACCATCGGTATCCAAAATGCTCGCTCGCTGCACGCTTCCGCCAAGAAGGCAGGCCGCATCTTTGCCGAAGCGCCGGTGTCGGGTGGTACTGAAGGTGCCATCGACGCCACCCTGACCTTCATGATCGGCTGCGAAGATCCACACGTTGCGCGCGTCAAAGAGCTGCTGAGCCCGATGGGTGAATACATCGCCCATGCCGGCGGCCCTGAAGCAGGCCAGGCAGCCAAAGTCGTCAACAACCTGATCATGGGTGTCTGCGTCGCAGTGAACTGCGAAGCTACCGCACTGGCCGAGCGCCTGGGTCTAAATCTCAAAGAGTTCTTTGAGATTGCCATCCGTTCCACCGCCGACAACTRGACTTTCCGCGTTTGGAACCCAGGTGTAGGTGTAGTCCCAAGCTCACCGGCATCGAAGGGTTATAAAGCTGGCTTCAAGACTTGGTTGTTGGCCAAGGATCTGACTCTCGCCATGGAAGCTGGCCGCGAAGTGGGCGCCACCATCGCTACCGCAGAAGCCGCTCACGCTCTGCTGAAGAACCACATCGATAACGGCGGTGCCGATATGGACGCCACTTCCCTGGTGCTGACTCTGAAAGACGCAGCTGAAAAGGCTGTGCAGCATAAAGTCGCCTGATTCATTCTTCATCTCGCCGAATGTCACCCTTTGGCCCGGAGCTCAAACTCCGGGCCTTTTTTCTTTGAAAAGGGCTAGCGCAGGAAGATGCTGGATAGGGCGCACATCGCCTTGTAGCAACCCCTTCAAAATTTGAGATGTGCACCTCACGTCTCGCTGCCATCAGGTCATCGACAAGGCTCTGCCGAACGTCCGCAGGCAACGATGGGTTACTGCAACGCCACAGCTGCCTTTTGACTACAAAGTAGCGACCGTCAGGATTCGTTGGATTCCTCACAGATACTCTCATCCTGAATGAGCGCCCCCCAAAGCAAAAGACATGGTCATCATGCTTGTAACCAAAAAGAAAATAAGTCACTAATTGTCCACTTCTATGGCAGACGGTGAGCGGTAAATCATGGGTCAAACAGTCAATAATTCGGCACCGGCTCGCGGCCCGGCCGACCACGATGTACGCACTCAAATCGTCGCCGCCGCCACCGAGCACTTCAGTCATTATGGTTATGAGAAGACGACCGTCTCCGATCTCGCTCGATCAATCGGTTTCTCCAAGGCCTACATCTACAAGTTTTTCGAATCCAAGCAGGCGATTGGCGAGATGATTTGTGCCAATTGCCTGAGCCAAATCGAGGCCGAGGTGAGGGCAGCGGTCAACGGAGCCGATCACCCGCCGGAGAAGCTACGGCGGTTGTTCAAGGCGATAGTCGAGGCGAGCCTTCGCCTTTTCTCGCAGGATCGCAAGCTCTACGAGATTGCCACTTCAGCAGCGTCCGAGCGCTGGGGGGCGACGATCGATTACGAGGAGCGCATCCGCGAATTGCTTCAAAACGTTCTGCAGGAAGGTCGTCAAAGCGGAGACTTCGAGTGCAAGACACCTCTGGATGAAACCGTCATGTCGATTTATCTGGTCATTCGGCCATACCTTAACCCGCTGCTCCTGCAGCACGGCTTCGATTACATCGATGAGGCGCCCGGTAAATTGTCCAGTCTGGTGCTGCGCAGCCTTTCGGCGTAATTATAATGCGGTAGTGACTATTGACTAAATCGGTCACTAGATACAATGTGAGCGTCCCGATCCTTTTTGTATGGGACTCTCATGCGCCTGCGCCGCTTTGTATTACCTATTGTCATTTGCCTGTTTTCACTTGCGTTGGTCGCTTGCGGCGAAACAGCGCAAAACGATCCACGCACCCAATCGCCGTCGGTGCGTGTCGCGATCGCTCAAGCAGCAACACGAACGCCACGCACTTTCACCGGCATCGTAGCGGCTCGTGTTCAAAGTGACCTAGGCTTTCGAGTCTCCGGCAAAGTGCTGGAACGCCTGGTTGATACGGGGCAAACCGTGAAGCGCGGCCAAACCCTCATGCGCATCGACCCAGTCGATTTGAAACTGGCTGCGCATGCGCAACGCGAGGCAGTTGCAGCTGCGCAAGCGCGAGCGCGACAAACAGTTCAGGACGAAGCACGTTACCGTGTGCTGCGTGGAACGGGCGCGATATCAGCCTCGACCTACGACCAATTCAAGGCTGCGGCGGATTCTTCCGGGGCTCAGCTCAGCGCTGCTCAGGCTGAGGCGCAAGTGGCCTTTAACACCATTCAATATGCAGAATTGCGTGCGGACGCTGATGGCATCGTCATGGACACGCTGGTCGAACCAGGTCAGGTGGTGAGTGCTGGACAGGTGGTGGTACGGGTAGCGCATGCTGGGCCGCGAGAAGCACTGATCCAATTGCCGGAAACCCTGCGACCTACAATCGGTTCTATTGCCCAGGCCTCGCTCTACGGCAAAGAAGGCCCCAGTGTGGCTGCGAAGTTGCGGCAGTTATCGGATGTTGCAGACAGCCTGACTAGAACGTTTGCCGCGCGCTACGTGCTGGACGGCGAGCAGGCAATTGCTCCTCTGGGTACCACCATCACATTGCAAATTTCAGATGAATTTTCTTCCACCCAAGCAGGAGGTGTGCAGGTACCAATAAGCGCTCTGTACGACTCCGGCGACGGCCCGGGAGTATGGCTCATAAGGGGGGAGCCGACGCAAGTTCACTGGCAGCCAGTTGTGGTTCAACAACTTAATGATGAACTCGCGCGAATCTCCGGTGAGTTAAAGCCAGGTCAGCAGATCGTCGCGCTCGGCGCCCACCTGCTACGGGAAGGCCAGCAAGTTCGGGTAACGGGGCAAGGCAACGTCGCGACTATCGAAGGGGTTCGTCGATGAGCGAACGTCGCTTCAACCTGTCGGCACTCGCGGTACGCGAGCGCTCCGTCACACTGTTCTTGGTGTGCCTGATCTCTCTGGCCGGGCTTGTAGCATTCTTCAAGCTGGGGAGGGCGGAAGACCCGGCGTTCACGGTGAAGGTGATGACTATCGTCACAGCCTGGCCCGGGGCAACGGCGCAGGAAATGCAGGATCAGGTGGCGGAAAAAATCGAGAAGCGTCTCCAGGAGTTGCGCTGGTACGACCGCAGCGAAACCTACACGCGCCCCGGCCTCGCCTTTACGACCCTGACGCTGCTCGACAGCACGCCACCATCGCAGGTGCCCGAAGAGTTCTACCAGGCGCGCAAGAAGGTCAGCGATGAAGCGAAGGCACTTCCGGCCGGCGTGATCGGGCCGATGGTCAACGACGAATACTCGGATGTCACGTTTGCCCTGTTCGCGCTCAAGGCCAGAGG
>NZ_JBFUKU010000344.1:0-5152 GCF_056400685.1 Pseudomonas sp. P5_A12
GATCCTGATATCGCTCCAGGTTCTCTTGCTTCATGCGCGCTACATCATTTTGCAGAACTTCGATCACACCCTGTTGGCGTGAGATCTGCTCCTGCATGGATTGCAGTTGGTTAAACAGCTCGCCCTGTGCCGAGACAGGGGTCGAAACCCCTCCCCCGGCATAGGCGCCGTTCGTACCGTAACCCGCAGGCGGATAACTGCTCCCGCTATTGTTATAACCGGAGTTGTTATCGACCACAGGAACCGCAGCCCACACCGCAAGCGGTGCGAGACTGAGAGCCAAGACAGTTACAGCACGACGGCACGTTCGCATGACGAATTACTTACGCAGTTCGACGCGACGGTTTTGAGCCCAGGACTGCTCGTCGTTGCCGGTAGCAACTGGACGCTCTTCGCCGTAGGAAACCAGTTCCAGCTGAGCTGGGGAAACACCTTGCAGTACCAGGTAGCGTTGAACGGCTTTCGCACGACGCTCGCCCAGTGCCATGTTGTACTCACGAGTACCACGTTCGTCGGTGTTGCCTTCCAGAACAACGCGAGCGCCGTTTGCTTTCAGGTCTTTCGCGTGAACGTCCAGAGCGCGCATGGCTTCTGGCTTCAGGTCCGAACTGTCGTATTCGAAGTAGAAGATGGTGATTGCGCGCAGAGCAGCTTCTTCGCTCAGGGAACCATCAACGGCACCAGTGTTTGCGCCGTAACCAGCGTTTGGATCTACTGCGCCTTCACCGGCATTGTCGCCGCCTTTGGACGAGCAACCTACAGCTACAGCCATGGCCAGTGCCAGCGCAGCAAATTTACCAAACTTCAGCATTTCCATCGTGAAACTCCTAATGAACCCCAATGTGTTAAGTACAACGTGTAGCGCCGCGTCAGTTCAGGTAAGGGGACCAGGAAGGTTCTCTGACTTCGCCTTGTGCGGTAGGAAGCGGGAGCCTTACGCGTCCATTAATGGACACGAGCATCAAGACTCCCCGGCCCTGCTGGCGGGTGGCGTAGATTACCATGGTGCCGTTAGGCGCGACAGTAGGCGACTCGTCCAGAGTGCTATCAGTGAGGATCTTTACACTACCTCGCTGCAAATCCTGGGCCGCAACCTTGAAATTGGTGAAGCCATCCTGGCGGTGAATCATCACCAGAGTCTTTTCATCAGCTGAAAGCTTCGGGTTGGCGTTGTAGTTACCCACGAAGGTCACACGCTCCGCACCGCCACCACTGACGCTGGTTTTGTAGATCTGTGGCTTGCCGCCACGGTCGGAGGTGAAGTAGATGGTCGAACCATCCTTACCCCAGAACGGTTCGGTGTTGATGCCTGGACCGTTGGTGACGCGAGAGATCTGACGCGAACCCAGGTTCATCACGTAGATGTCCGGGTTGCCATCCTTGGACAATACGAAGGCCAGGCGATTGCCGTCCGGAGACCAGGCTGGCGCGCCGTTCAGGCCTTCGAAGTTGGTGATCTGCTCGCGGCGACCGGTATCGATGTTCTGCACGAAAATGCGTGGGCGCTTCTGCTCGAACGACACATACGCGATGCGCTTGCCATCCGGTGCAAAACGCGGCGACAAAATTGGCTCGCGCGATTGCAGCAAGGTCACGGCGCGGGCACCGTCATAGTCCGAACGTTGCAGCGTGTAGCGCGTGTTCTTCTCGGAGAAGCGCTCGGCTGTCACGTACAACAGACGCGTCGAGAACGCACCTTTGATRCCGGTSAGYTTTTCAAASGACTGGTCGGCGATGTAGTGCGCCATGTCGCGCAGTTGATCAACGCTGCCCGACACGCTGCCGGTCAGCACTTGCTGCTCGGTGGCGACGTTGAACAGMGCGTACTGCACCTGCAGACGACCGCCKGCYGGAACAATGCTGCCAACCATAATGTACTGGGCGCCAACCGCCTTCCAGTCACGGAAAATGATCTCGCTGGCCTGGCTCGGCAGGCTGATCATGTTCTGCTTTGGAATTGGCGAGTAATAACCCGAGTTGCGCAGGTCGTTACCGATGATTTCGGCCATATCGTCCGGCAGCACAGTACCGCCCTGGAAAGCGAACGGAACGACGGCGATCGGGGTCGCCCGATCAGTGCCACTGGTAACCAGAATGTTTTTCTCATCTGCCATCGCCATCCCTGCCAGGCAGCAGATAGCGACAAGCATTCCTCGAAGAAGGTTTCTCACGGGGCTAAATCCTCAGGCGTGAATGTCATCTTGAATGAACGATACGGAGCGAAATCACTCGGCTTCATTCCCTGCATTTCTATCAAACGTCCAATATTCTTGACCGCCGCTACAGCGGACGCGTCAAACGGACCGTCACCGCTGGACTTGGTCACGTTGACCGAAGTCACCGTACCGTCCGGCAACATGCCGATTTGCAGCATGACTGTCATACCTTTGCGTGCCGAAGGTGGACGAGCCCAGCCTTCCGCCGCACGAATACGAATCAGATCATCGAAACTGCCGGCGACTTCATCACCCTGTTCATCCGCCAAGGCCTGCTGGCGCTGCGGCGTGTCGGAAAGCAAATCGGCCAAGGCCTGAGCCTTTTTGTCTTCGGTCGATTTACGCGCCGCATCCTGCGATTTCTTCTTCGCAGCATCGGCAGCAGCTTTCTTCTTCGCGTCTTCGGCGACTTGCTTCTTCGCCTCTTCAGCTTCAGCTTTCTTCTTGGCGTCTTCGGCGGCTTTCTTCTTCGCGTCTTCGACGATTTTCTTCTTCGCTTCTTCAGCGGCCGCTTTCTTGGCCTCTTCTTCAGCAGCTTTCTTGGCTTCTTCTTCGGCTTTCTTCTTGGCTATATCAGCCAATTGTTTCTCTTCGGCCTTTTTGGCTTCGGCGGTCTTCTTCGCTTCATCGGCTTTCTTGGCTTCATCAGCCTTTTTCGCCTCATCCGCTTTCTTCGACTCGTCGGCCTTCTTGGCTTCCTCGGCCTTTTGAGCTGCCTCTTCTTTCTTTTGTTCCGCTGCCTTCACCGCTTCCTGCTCGACCTTCTTCTGTTCCAACTGTTCGATTTCGGTTTGACGCGCAGCAGATTTCTGCGCCTCACCCGCAATCTTCTGATTGGTCTGGGTGGTCGCCCGACTTTTCGATTTCAGCTGGTACAGCGTCGCCTGGACAATCGGCTTGGCCGGCGGCAACTCAGGCGTCATGGCAAAACTGACGAACAGCATGCCGAACACCAGCACGTGCAAGCCAATCGCCCAGACACTAGGCCAGAAGTAGCTTTCCGAGGCTGTTGGCTCTCGTTGTTGCTGCATCAGGGCGCCTCGGTAATCAAGCCAACATTACCGACTCCGGCCTTCTGCAACCCGCCCATGGCGCCCATGACCGAACCGTAGTCGACGGTCTTGTCGCCGCGGATGAACACCTGAGTGCGCTTGCCGCCTTCAGTGCCGGCACGAATGATCTTGGTCACCGCGTCAGTCATCTGCGGCAAGGTCATGGCCTTGTCCTGCTGCTTTTCGGTGTCGACTTCGCTGCCAAGGTTCCAGTAGTAGGTCTTGTCAGCCTTGATCGAAATGGTCAGGACCTGGGTGTTGTTGTCCTGCGGCAAGGCTTCGCTGGAAACCTTGGGCAGATCAACTTTCACGCCCTGATTGAGCATCGGCGCGGTCACCATGAAGATGACCAGCAGTACCAGCATCACGTCGATGTAAGGCACTACGTTCATCTCGGCTACCGGCTTGCGCTTTTTGCGAGCTCGAGCGATTAAAGCCATTGGAAATTACCTGCTTATTCTTCGCTGGTGTGCACTTTGCGGTGCAGGATCGCCTGGAATTCATCGGCGAAGGTGTAGTAACGGCCCAGCAGGGTTTCGCTGCGAGCAGCAAAACGGTTGTAAGCGATTACGGCCGGGATGGCGGCGAACAGACCGATCGCGGTGGCGATCAGTGCTTCGGCGATACCTGGAGCCACAGTGGCCAAGGTCGCTTGCTGGGCAGCGGCCAGACCACGGAAGGAGTTCATGATGCCCCAGACCGTACCGAACAGACCGATGTACGGGCTGACGGAACCGACGGTGGCGAGGAACGGCAGGCTCTGCTCAAGCTTTTCTTCTTCGCGGGAGATCGCGACGCGCATCGCACGGGCCACACCTTCCATGACCGCTTCCGGATCAACGCCTGGCTGCTGGCGCAGACGGGAGAATTCCTTGAAACCGGCACGGAAGATCTGCTCGACGCCCGAATCCGGATCAGGGTTGCTGCCGGCCTGACGGTAGAGTTTGGACAGATCGATACCCGACCAGAAGCGCTCTTCAAAGCTCTCCAGGGCACGTCGACCGGCGCGCAGCAGATTGCTGCGCTGAAAGATCATGATCCATGAGGTGACCGATGCGGCTACCAGGATCAGCATTACCAGTTGCACCACGATACTGGCATTGCTGACCAGGCTCCACATGGAGGTATGGTCGACGACGTTAGCTTCCACGCTTAATCTCCTGCTTTGAGTGTGTACCCGCGCCGCTCACGTCGGCAAAGGCCGCACGTAGAGCTTCGGGAATGGCCCGGGGTTTTAAACTTTCAGTGCGCACACAGGCCACCAAAAACTGCCCTTCGCAGAGCAGCACATTATCCGTAGCCCGCCTGACCTGCTGTTTGAAGCGCAGGCTGACACGGTTCAATTCGATTACTTCAGCGCTTACCAGAAGCTCGTCGTCCAGTCGCGCCGGCGCGTGGTAACGCGCTTCGCTGGAATGCACGACAAACAACAGGTCCTCACCTGCCAGCGCCGATTGGGCAAAGCCCAGATCTCGGAGCCGCTCGGTTCGAGCCCGTTCCATAAACTTGAGGTAATTGACGTAATACACGATGCCGCCGGCATCGGTGTCCTCGTAATAAACGCGACAACGATGTGCGAACGGCTCAAGCCCGTTTTGCGCGCGCATACTCTAGTGCTTACTCCTCAGGTTGCCAATCGGCCAGGCAACTGTTTTTCATTGATCTGCGACTTTCCAGCGAAAGTACGGTCCTGAGACCGCACAAACGCCGAATATAACAGTGCGCAAAGATTATTAATCGTCCACGGCATCAAGGAACTCGTCTACGACGGGCATTTCGCCCATTCGTGACGGGATGTTTAATCCGAAGTGCAAATACGCATGCCGGGTCACCACTCGCCCCCGAGGAGTGCGCATGATGTAGCCCTGCTGGATCAGGTAAGGC
>NZ_JBFUKU010000345.1:0-5140 GCF_056400685.1 Pseudomonas sp. P5_A12
GTCGTGTCGTGGCGACGCGCAGTTCGCGAAGAATCAGTGGCAGGTCTTTCGGCGGGGCGTTCACGACGGTGTGTCGAGACAGTACCCGGCTTCGAGGAGGTGAACATCAGCGATAGGGATGAACGCAAACACGTGCCACCTCTTCCTTGTCGATCACGGGGGAATGCCGACAAGTCATTCGCGGACGAATGATGGCTGGCTTTCCACCGTAGCACCTATAGGAGGACGGGGTTGGTTTGTTTTGGAAACGGGCTCAGCAGTTTTCGTGCTACCACACAGGTGACTTGTAAAATTAAGCACGTACATGCTCTTACGCGGCAGCTGCCGTTCGTTGAATTGGGGCAAGCCGAGACTTCAGAGGTTTTAGGCTCGAAGGCGGGTGAGCTTCGACCGCGTTATTCGACTTAGACAACGGGGTCAAAAGGTCCCGCTACGCCGATCCATGGGTGAAGTCTGCCACCACTCTTTACGCGGCAGCTAAAACATCTAAGCCATAACCTGGATAAAAATCGGTGTCGTGATAGCGAATAGACGTCACTGCCGATACAAAACTGACCCACCCTGCCCTTCGGAGGTCATTAACAATTCAATTGGTGGCATTGGTTTTTGTAATGGAATCCGAACCTACCTGGTTATTTTACTTACCAATCGTATCTCCGAGCCAATGCCCGTAACTGTCAACTTATTGATCCAAATGTACAGCGCCCATGGCAAAGGGCTTCTTTCGCCCTACCCTAGTCGTACCCCGATCATCATGGCTTACACCAGCTGCTGGATTTTCTTCACTCAATGTTGAACAAGAAACCAGCCAGTTGGCATCAGTTGCAAATGCGACCCGCTCGCCGACACAAAAAGAGCACCATCACAAACCCGGCTACAGACATAAGTGCAGCACAGAGAAATATCGCAGCAAAACCAAAACCTGAAGCAATCAGCCCCATCACCGGGCCGGCCATCCCCACTGCAATATCAAAAAATAATGAAAGGGCACTGAGTGCCGAATTTCTGTTCGCGGCCGGCGTGCTGGCCAATGTCTCCATCCCAAGACCCGGATAGACCCATGACACACCGATCCCGGTCAATGCCCCACCCGCAATGGCCAGTGCCGGAGATGGCGCAAGCCATATCAATAACATGCCCAAAGTCTGTACCAGCAGGCAGCCGCCCACCACTTTGTATCCTCTAAATCGCTGCAGTATTCCCGGGGACGACAATCGGGCAACGATAAAACCAACTCCGAAACCACTCAAACAGTAGGCGGCGTGGTCCCAACCCAGACTGTCAAAGTACAGAGCGACGAATGCCGTCAATCCGCCAAACCCTACCGAACTGCACACCAGAACCAGACCATTGGGCATGACCGCGAACAGAACTCGATAAAATGCCAGCCGGGTTCCGGCAATCAGCGGTGCCGGGCGCTTGCCCAGAGCCAAAAACAGGAACATCAGGCCCAGCAAAACGGTGCATATCCCCACACTGGCAATACCCAACGAATTGCGCAGCAATACGCCTAATGGCGCGCCGACTGCCGTACCGCCGTAAGCCGCTATGCCATTCCACGACATGACTTGTGCTGCCCGAGGGGCGCCACACAACCCGATGGCCCAAGTGCAGCAAGGTGTAGAGATCATGGCCGTGGACGCCCCCAACACCAACCTCCCCAGCAGCAACAGCGTCAGGGTCAACCAGGGCTGGGCGTGCAAGACAATGGCGAGCGTCGTCAGGGTGCCGCTCAACATCAAGCCACTTAACCCACACACAACCGCGTATTTGGCACCCAGGCGATCCGCCACGCCACCGGCCAAGGGGCGGGCCAGGAGTGTCGCCAGGTACTGTGAGCTGATCATCACGCCCGCGACAACCGAAGTCAGACCCAGGTCATTGAGGACATAGCCCGGCAACACCGCAAGCGGCAAGCCGCTGCATACATACGAGATGAAGTTGAAGATGATGATGGACAGGATCAACCAATGGCTGCGGATTGCCTTGTCGTTGCTACGGCTTAAAACACCAATATCGTCCATCACTCATGCCGCTCTATGCCCCGTACGACATCCGCGAGCAGCTGCGGGTGCGATACGAATGGTTCGTGCGCGGTATCTATTTCGATGATCACGCCCGCATCGGCACGCTTTGCAAAACGGCGCTGCCAGTCGACGGGCAGGATATTGTCACGCAGGGTGATGATGTAACTGGCCGGAATCGTTCGCGGGTACCCCGCGCGGCTGATGGAGTCTGTTGCCACGCAGGGTGGCGTCGTGTCCTGGCTCACTTCGCTTAACAACCACGCCAGGGTTTGCTCACTCAGATCCTGCCCAAACATGGCCACGGCCAGCGCTTGAGGGGTTGTTTGTGCTGGGGCCAGCGGCCAGCCGACATGCTCCGGGTTTTCGCCATGCAGCTGAGTGCCTAGCAGCTGCAAAATCGATTGCCCTTCACTGGGCAATGCGCAAGCCAGGTACACCAAACGCGAATACAGTTGTGGAGCGGCCAACACCATCAGCGGCAGCAAGGCCCCCGCGATGGAGTGCCCAAGCAAGACCGCCTGGTTCACGCCGAGTGCTCGCAGGTCCTCATTGAGTTCCGTGACCACATCGTCGAGCCGCAGGGACACAACATCACGGCCGCGCTTTGTGCCGCATCCAGGCATATCCAGCGTGATCACGCGCTCGAAGCATCCGGGTTGCTGGTTGAGCGCCTCCACAAAGGGCCCCCAACACCACGAACCATGGTTGCCGCCATGCAGCAATACCAAATCAGTCATGCGTACGCTCCTTACTGTGGGTGCCGGTTCTCTCGGTCTTGTTTACTTGATTGCGTAGCAGCCCACGGCGACGACGTACCCGTTCACTCGCTGCAGAAAGGTCCTTTTGTATTCGTTCTGCCCGGTAATGGGGTTGCGCCACAGGTAAGCGATTTCCCCGGTTTCATGGGCCTTCATCTGCTTGAGAATGTCCTCGCCAATCGGCTTTCCATCAGTTGAGAGCAATGACTTGAAGTCGGTGCCGATCAGCCGGGGCGTAAAACCGTGAGCGACAAACCGCTTGGTTTTCAAGTCCACCACAAAGGCATAAAGGTCATCCTGGGTGAGCTGTTTATCGTGCTGATTAATGAGCCCGAGGGTGGTTTTCGCGTCGGTAGCCACTTGCCCGGAAATCTGGCGCAGCAGCTGTTGTGCCTGTTCGGGGCTGGACCGTGGCATGTAGTAACCCACGGAGATCACCCGGTCCTGAACACGCTGATAGAACACACGTTTGCGCTCGACCTTGGCGTGTTGCCAGTTCCACCAGCGGTATTCGGCGCTACGCACAATGCCGTCCTCTGGCTGCGTAATGATTTGCTGGAATACCGCTTTGAGGTCATCGTCCAGGACGCTGAACACCGGTTTTCCGATCAGTGAAGCTGAAGGGCCGCCGCTGGCAAGCATCACACCGGAGGTATCGACCACATAGATGTACGACTCACCATCGACATACGCCCCCTGCCGGCTGAATTCGGCCAAGGCGGTGTCGCCCTTGGCTTTGTATTCAGCGACGGCTTTTGCGAGCAGGGCATTGGCACGCTGGGTTTCGGCGCCATAGGCATCCACCGGCGTTTGCTGCGCGAGCCCGACAAGGGAGAACAAGCACAGGCAAAGCCCAGCGAAGGCTCGATAAAGACTCATTGAATTTCCTCTGGTGATCTTTCTGATGTGGCGATGGGCAGAGTCAGCCATTGTGGCTGGCGGTCCGTGATGTTTGATTTAGTCACCCAGGCGAATGTCCACCGTCAGATTGTCAATCAGACGAGTTTTACCGATGCGCGCCGCCACCAGAATCACAAGATGAGTATCGTTGCTCGTCGCAGGTTTTAGATTCTGCGCATTGCGGACTTCGAAGTATTCCAACTGAAACCCGGCAGCGGCTATGCGCTGGCGACACTCATGTACGTGGCGCTCACCCACCTGTCTCTCATCCTGAATGGACGCAGCCATTTGCTTCAGACATGCGTAAAGGAGAGGGGCTACCGTGCGCTCCTGCTCACTCAAATAGCCGTTGCGCGACGATAACGCCAACCCATCCGTGGCGCGGATCGTGGGGGCCGCGACAATGTCAGTCAGCACATTGAGATCCCTGACCATCGAACGAATGACGGCCAGCTGCTGATAATCTTTTTCCCCGAAAACCGCCACGTCCGGCTGAACAATGTTCAGCAGTTTAATGACGACCGTTGCCATGCCATCAAAGTGTCCAGGGCGTGCGGCACCGCAAAGACCTTCTGACACTTTCGGCACACTGACGATGGTTTGATTGAGCATTCCATCGGGATAGATCTGTTCCACACCCGGGGCAAACAGCGCATCACATCCGGCGTTGACCAACCTCTCTCGATCCGCGTCGGGCGTGCGAGGATAGTTGGCCAGATCCTCATTCGCCCCGAACTGGAGCGGGTTGACGAAGATGCTGGCAACGACGAAGTCAGCTCGCTGCTTTGCGCATTGAATCAGCGCGATATGACCGTCATGCAAGTTGCCCATGGTCGGCACCAACGCGACTTTCTTGTTTTCACCCCGTGCGCGAGCCACGAGTGCACGAAGCGCGCCAACCGTATCGACTGTCAGCACCGCTTCACGCCTCCTTGGCTAGTTGCACTTCGATTGCCTCAAGCAATCGAAGATCATCAGCGGCAACGTCCGGAGCGAAACGAGCGACAACCTTGCCGTGACGATCGATCAGAAACTTCTCGAAGTTCCAGAGCACATCCGTCGTGTTGGCGGACTCAATGCCATAACCCTTCAGACGTTCCCGGAAAGGACCTTCACCCGTTGACTCAGGCTGTGTTGCCGTCAGTTCGGCATAGAGAGGATGCTGGTCGGCGCCGACCACCGAGATTTTCGAGAACAACGGAAAATGAACGTCATAGTTCACTGAACAGAACTCAACGATATCCGCGTCGCTACCCGGTTCCTGCTCCCTGAAATTGTTGGCAGGGAAACCCAGCACTTCCAGCCCTTGGGATTTTTTGCTTTGGTAGAGTTTTTCCAACCCCTCGTATTGCGGGGTCAGGCCACATTTTGAAGCTACGTTCACCACCAGCAGGACTTTGCCCCGATAGTCGCCAAGGCGGCTGGCGCTGCCATCGATCTGCGTCAGCGAAATAT
>NZ_JBFUKU010000346.1:0-5138 GCF_056400685.1 Pseudomonas sp. P5_A12
GGTGCGCAGCCCGCAGAGCAACGGCATGGCCGAGAGCTTCGTGAAGACGATCAAGCGGGATTATGTGGCGCACATGCCCAAGCCGGATCGAGAAACGGCGCTGCGTAACCTGGCAATTGCCTTTGAGCATTACAACGAGCAGCATCCGCACAGCGCTTTGAACTATCGCTCACCGAGAGAATTCAGGCGCTTGGCAGTGGCATCCATTTAACGGGGAGTTGGTGTCCGGTTTTGTAGGGGCAAGTCCAGTGAACACAACATCTGTGTATTAAAGAGATTCCCTGTGGGAGTGAGCCTGCTCGCGATGGGGCCGCCTCGGTACCAAGTCCTACACCTTTTCGAGCTTCTTCTCATGCGCCGTTACCTGCTGGCACAACTCGATCATTTGCTCGCGCATCCAGCGGTTAGCCGGATCCTGGTCGGTGCTTTCGTGCCAGTAGAGGTGAGTTTCCACCGGTGGCACGTCGTTGACCGGCAAGCTGAAGGCATGCAAATCATTGCGACGGGCAAAGCGCTCCGGCACGGTCATGACCATGTCGGTCTGTTGCAACACTTGCGAGGCCATCAAGTAGTGCTGGGATCGAAGGGCGATCTTGCGCTGGATGCCCATTTTCCCCAGGGCCAGATCAACATGGCCCAGTCCGCTGCGGCGGCTGGAAATGTGGATGTGGGTCATCGACAGATAATCATCCAGGCTGAACTTCTCTTTACCCGCCATCGGATGGCCCTTGCGCATGGCGCACACGTAACGGTCCTCCATCAACTTGACATGACGCACTTGCGGGTCGGTGTTGAGCGGTGCATCCACCGCGAAGTCGAGACGCCCGGCCGCCAGTTCCTTGGTGGTTTCGCGGCGCTTGGACAGGAAACTTTCGATGATTACCGTCGGTGCCAGGCGGCGCAGGCGCTGGAACAGCGGCGGCAGGATCACCGCTTCGGTGAGGTCGGTCATGCTGATGCGGTAGGTCTTGACCGCCTGCAGTGGGTTGAAAATGCGACTTTCCTGCACCGACACGCGCAACAAGGAGAGGGCGTTACGCACCGGCCCGATGATGTTCTGGGCCATGGGCGTTGGCACCATGCCCTGAGCGGTGCGCACAAACAACGGATCGTTGAAGGTCTCGCGCAGGCGAGCCAGAGCGTTCGAGACCGCTGGCTGGGTAATGCCGACAATCTGCCCGGCGCGGGTCAGATTGGCCTCGGTGTAGATCGCGTCGAAGACGATAAAAAGGTTGAGGTCGACCTTGCTCAGATTCATTGCGCTGCACTCTTATTGTTGGTTCTCAATCAGCCGATCATATATCGGTGATGAATGTTAATACACGCCGAGAATAGGCTAGGTAAATTTTCATAGCTGTTCTAGCATCGATTGCATGACCTAAACAACCTCTGCCCAAGAAGGTAATGCTCATGGATTTCGCTTATTCGCCCAAGGTTCAGGAACTGCGTGAGCGCGTAACCGCGTTCATGGACACGTACGTTTATCCCGCTGAGGCGGTGTTCGAACGCCAGGTTGCCGAAGGCGATCGCTGGCAGCCGACCGCGATCATGGAAGAGCTCAAACTCAAGGCCAAGGCTGAAGGCCTGTGGAATCTGTTTTTGCCTGAATCCGAACTCGGTGCCGGCCTGACCAACCTCGAATACGCACCGTTGGCCGAAATCATGGGCCGCTCGTTGTTGGGACCTGAGCCGTTCAACTGCTCGGCACCAGACACCGGCAACATGGAAGTGCTGGTGCGCTACGCCAACGAAGAACAGAAACAACGCTGGCTCGAACCGCTGCTGCGTGGCGAGATCCGCTCGGCGTTCGCCATGACTGAGCCGGATGTTGCCTCCTCCGACGCCACCAACATGGCCGCCCGCGCCGTGCGTGATGGCAACGAGTGGGTCATCAATGGCAAGAAATGGTGGACCTCAGGCGCCTGCGATCCGCGCTGCAAGATTCTGATCTTCATGGGCCTGAGCGATCCTGATGCGCCGCGCCATGCCCAGCACTCGATGATTCTGGTGCCGGTGGATACCCCTGGCGTGAAGATTGTTCGTCCGCTGCCGGTATTCGGTTATGACGACGCCCCTCACGGCCACGCCGAAGTGCTGTTCGAAAACGTCCGCGTGCCGTACGAAAATGTCCTGTTGGGCGAAGGACGCGGCTTCGAAATCGCACAAGGTCGCCTTGGCCCAGGCCGGATTCACCACTGCATGCGTTCGATCGGTATGGCTGAACGGGCGCTGGAATTGATGTGCAAACGCTCGGTCAGCCGTACCGCGTTCGGTAAGCCTTTGGCGCGTTTGGGCGGCAACATCGACAAAATCGCCGACTCGCGGATGGAAATCGACATGGCACGCCTGCTGACGCTGAAGGCGGCGTACATGATGGACACCGTGGGCAATAAAGTGGCGAAGAGCGAGATCGCGCAGATCAAGGTGGTCGCGCCGAACGTGGCCTTGCGGGTTATCGATCGGGCGATTCAGATCCATGGCGGGGCAGGGGTTTCCAACGATTTCCCGCTGGCCTACATGTATGCGATGCAGCGCACCCTGCGCCTGGCCGACGGCCCGGACGAAGTACACCGCGCGGCCATCGGCAAATTCGAAATCGGCAAGTATGTGCCGAAAGAGATGATGCGTAGCGGGCAGTAAGTTAGACCGCGTCATCGTTCATCGCGGGCAAGCCCAGCTCCTACAGGTACAACGTGAACCTTGTAGGAGCCGGGCTTGCCCCGGGCGGCGTTCCGACGATGGCGTCAACCCATTCAACCCAGAAACATCTGATTCAATACACCCAAACCTCAACCCGCCGATTCTTGATCCGCCCTTCATCCGCACTGTTGGCCGCCACCGGCATTTCAGCGCCAAAGCCGCGAATCTCGCGAAACACCACGCCGCTTTTCACCAGTTCCCGCCGCACCGCCATGGCCCGCAGCTTCGATAGCAAATCGGCGCGCGCCGGGTCGCTCTTGGCATCGCCAAATCCAACCAAGGTGACTTGGCGATTGGTTTTATCACGCTGCTTTATATAGTCGAGCACCCGCGACAGGTCCTGCTGTGCCTTGTTGTCGAGCGTCGCGCTGCCTTCTTCAAAGCGGAAATTCACCGACAGTCGTTGGGCATGACGACTGAGTGTCTGATAACCCTCCGGCATCAACACATTCGGCGTGACTGTGATGGCCTGGACGGTCTGGGCGATGAAACCGTTAGCTGCGACAATCGCCTGACCTTCACTGCTTTGCGCAAATACCGCCAAGGCCTTGGCCCACGGGTTTTTCCCGTGGGGCGGCAGATAGAAGAACAATCGCCGGGACAACGGATAGTCTTCCGTGGTGATCAGGCTATTGAGTGGCAGCATCGCCTGGGATTGGCCATCGACGATCGCCACGGCTTTGGCTTGGCGGACATAAGGCAGGCCGATGAACCCGATGCCCTGCGGGTCGAGGCTGACGGCGTCGGACAATTGCTCGCTGGATTCGAAGCGTTTCGCGGCGCTGTTCAGCGGTTTCCCACGACGACTGAGGACTACTTCGTTGAACGTGTCGTAGGTGCCCGATTGCTCATCCCGCGCATAGAGATGAATTGCTCCACCGCTGCCGCCGAGTTCTTCCCAGGTTTTTGCTTCGCCGCTGAAAATTCGCGCCAGTTGTTCGGTGTCGAGTTGATTCAGCGGGTTCTGCGGGTGAAGGATGATGGCCAGTCCGTCGATTGCGATGACTTGTTCCGCCTCGGGACTTTTGAAGTCGCCCAAGGGTTCGAGGTCTACCAGTTCGCTGTCTTTGATCGGGCGCGAGGACGCGGCGAGGCCGGCGCTGGCGTTTTTCAGGGCGGTGAACCCGGTGCTCGAGCCGTGGGCGGCGACTTCAACCACGACTCGGCGCCCCTGAGCGGTTTCGCCGACGATGCGTTGTTCGTTGGCTTTCTCGGCACGTTCACTGTGAACCTTGACCAGACCCTGTTCGCGCATCAGCCCTTCGACCAGCGCCGGGCCTAATGCCGCGCCGATGGTGTTGGAGCCCTGGATGCGCAGCACCGGGCCATTGGCGGGCATCGGTAAATCAGTGGCCGATGCCGTCAATGGCAGGCCGGCGCACAGCATCCACACAAACAACACGCGCAGCATCATGCCCGCACCTTAAAAAATCATAGAAAGTGCGGGGAGAATAAGTCAGCGAGATTTCCGAAAGATGACAGTTGTTTTTTAATTGTGGGAGCGAGCAGGCCGCTCCCACAGGGTTTTGTGTAGCTTTGAATATCAGCTCAATTCAAGCCAGATCGGCGCATGATCGGACGGTTTTTCCATCCCGCGCAGGTCGTAATCCACGCCGGCGTCCTTGATCCGTGGCAACAGGCCATGGGAGGCCATGATCACGTCGATTCGCAGCCCGCGCTTGGGCTCGTCTTCAAAGCCGCGGCTACGGTAATCGAACCAGCTGAAACGGTCGGTTACGTCCGGGTTCAGGTGACGGAAACTGTCCACCAGGCCCCAGTTTTTCAGACGGGCCATCCACTCGCGTTCTTCCGGCAAGAAGCTGCACTTGCCGGTTTTCAGCCAGCGCTTCATGTTGTCCGGGCCGATGCCAATGTCGCAGTCTTCCGGGGAAATGTTGACGTCACCCATGACCACCAGCGGCTGATCGTTGCTGAACTGACTTTCCAGCAGTTGTCGCAGGTCACTGTAGAAGCGCTGCTTGGCCGGGAATTTGGTCGGGTGGTCGCGGCTTTCACCTTGTGGGAAATAGCCGTTCATGATCGTCACCGGCACGCCATTGGCGTCGGCGAAGGTGCCCCAGATGAAGCGGCGCTGAGCGTCTTCTTCATCGGTGGCAAAGCCTTTGTGCAGGGCCAGCGGTTCTTTGCGCGAGAGCAGGGCGACGCCGTAATGGCCTTTCTGCCCATGGAAATACACGTGATAGCCCAGCGCCTGAACCTCGGCCAGCGGGAACTGGTCGTCGTGAACCTTGGTTTCTTGCAAGCCGATGACGTCCGGCTGGTGTTTTTCAATCAGCGCCGCCAGCTGATGCGGGCGAGCGCGCAGCCCGTTGATATTGAAGGAGACGATCTTCATGGTCGGCAGTCCTGGCAAAAGGGCGATGCTAGCTGACATGTAGGAATCGGGCCAGCGTTGAGGCAGGAGAGTTACCTTGTTC